>JASHUE010000691.1:0-2761 GCA_030040195.1 Streptosporangiaceae bacterium
GAACGCGAAGACCTGCGAGACGCCGACGCTGGCCGCGGCGTCGGCCGGCTGGACCTTGGCCTTGTTCAGGTATCGCACGTTAAGGGCGACGCCGCCGACGGCGGCCGGAGTGACGAGCGTCACGAACGATCCGGCGAGCTGGCACATGAACGTCCGGAAGAAGCTGAGTTTCTCCAGCACGAACCCCGTCAGCGACCACGTGGCGCCGAAGTACGTGATCACGGTCAGCACGAGCGCGACCACGATGAACCGCCAGTCCGCGCTCCTCAGCACCGGGATGAAGCTCTTGTGGGCCAGCTGCCCGATCACGATGTAGCCGGCGAAGATCGAGGCCACGAGCGTGACCAGGGTCCGCGGCCGGATCCGCTCCAGTTGCTCGGGCGGCACTTCGGTCTCTGGCTCGCTGCCGACCAGCCGCTTGCGCAGCGCGGGCAGCACGTCCTTGTGGCGCCGCAGCGCGGCCCTGGTGGAACGGTGCAGGACCACCGGCTGCAGCAGCGGCACCAGGCCCGCCACGTTCGTGTCGCCTATCTTTGCCCTGGCCGTGTTGGCCGCGCGTTCCGGCCCGACGAGCAGGGCAAGCGAGGCGGTCAGCTGGGCGAGGTCGAGCCGGACCTGCAAGTCGGTCGCGGCCACGTCCCCGTCCCCCGGATCAAGGAGCATGACCCCGTCGGATCCGTTCCCGTCCCTGGTCAGCATGATGTGGTCGGCCGTCAGGGCCCTGTGCGTGACCCGGTGCCTGTGCATCTGGAGCACGGTGTCGAAGATGTGCGCGAGCTGGGCGTCGCTGGGCGCCTTCGGCAGGTCGGCGAGGGTCACGCCGGGACAGCGGTCGGTCGCCAGCACCGCTGCCTCCGGCCCGACCCGCAACAGCGCCCGCAGCCGCGGCGTCGGGACGCCGGTGTCCTCCAGCGCATAGGTCATCAGGGCCCGGCGCTCGACCGCGCGCTCCACGGTGAGCGGCGTGGGGCGGATCACCTGGCTGCGAAGCCGCAGGCCGCGGTAGAGCCGGTAGATCGCGTCCGCCGTCTGCTGGTCGCGGTCGAACACCGTCACGTCCAGCATCCGCCCGTCCCGCTGCAGCGCCGCGTACCGGCGGTTGTCGGTGCTGGGGTCAGGGACCCGGCGGATTTCGCTCACAGGGGCGGCAACGAGGCTGAGCGCACTGGCAATCTCGGCCGCGGTCGGCCGCTCGGACTTCGTGCCGACGGTGTAGCGCAACCCGGAGCCGACCGCCCGCCCGACCAGCAGCGTGATGAGGAGGGTGAGCACAGTTGTCGCGCCGTTAGATGAGGCCACGCTGGCCAGGCAGTAAAAGCCGATGGCCAGCACGAACGCGGTCCGCCACCGTGGCCGGCCGGACAGGCCAAGCACGGTGATGAACGCCACCAGCCCGGCCAGGTAGGCATCCAGCGGTGAGCCGGCCCCTTGCCCGCCCTGCTTGGCCAGGGCGTGGGACAAGCCCGAGAGCGCGTGGAGGTGCATCAGGGCGTCGAACGACAGCGTGACTCCGGCGGCCGCAAGCCCGATGGTGGCGGCCTCGATCAGGCGCCGGAGCTGCCCGCGGAAGATGAGCATGACCGCCATGAGGACCGGCAGGACGAACAACGCGAGCGAGGCCAGCGTGGACAGCGGCGCGATCACGCCGGTTGCCAGCTTGCGGCTGGCGTACACCAGGTCGACCTCGACGCCGGAGGCCGTGGCCTTGGCGAGCAGCGCGAGCCCGACCAGAAGCGCTATGCCAATGCAGGCCGTGACACATCGCAGGATGTCGGACGGCAGCCGGACGCGAGGTTCAAGCCGGTCCTCCACCCGAACGGCAGCAGACAAGGTCGCAGGACGCCCGGCGGGTAGCGCTGGGGAGCCCACCTTGGTTGCCGCCGCCGGCGGCCGTCGTCGGGACAGCCTCACGAGCAGATAGTTTCACCTGGTCCGGCCGGGATCCCACATGACCCGCGACTACCGGCAGCTTATATACGTATTCCTACTGAAATGAGCATTTATGGTCGGCGAACTGAGGTGCCGGCGATGACTGTGAGCCCGGTGGTCGAGGCCTTCCGCGCGGAGGCGGCCGCGCTCTGCGATGTGATAGCCGGGCTGAGCGACACTGAGCTCGGCCGGCCCAGCCCCTGTCCGCCGTGGACGATCGCGGGCGTGCTGTGTCACATCGTGATCGCGACCGGCCGGATCGGGCCCGCGATCGACGCTGCGGGGGCGGCCGGCGGCCCGGCCGGAGAGCTGGTGGCTGCGGTCGGTTACTACAAGCCGGACGTCCGCTTCTCCGCTGCCGTCAACGCCGACCGCATCGACATCGCGGCCGCGCTGGCGGCCAGGCTCGGGACTGCCGCGGCGATCGGCGCCGAGCTCGCGGCGGCGGCTCGCGACAGCCTGGAACTGCTCGAGGCGGCACCGCCGGATCAGGAGGCCCGCACCCGGCATGGCGACCGGATGCTGCTCTCGCAGTTCGCCGTCACCCGGGTGGTCGAACTGGCGGTGCACGGACTCGACGTAGCCGCCGGCCTGAGCCGCTCCCCGTGGCTGACGGGCCAGGCTGCCGCTGTCGTCGAGGGCCTGCTGCTGCCGGGGCAGAGCCAGCGCGAGGTCCAGGAACTGCGGCAAGCGCTCGGCGTCGACCGGCCCGGCCTCATCGCGCTGCTGACCGGCCGGGCGGCGCTGCCGGCAGCCCATGAGGTCACGCTGACCCAGCACCGCGTGATCAGGCTCGCTCTGGGATAGTCCCCGCGTTCCTCGCGTGCCGGAT
>JASHUE010000692.1:0-4506 GCA_030040195.1 Streptosporangiaceae bacterium
GCGGCCGGCGTCATCGGCGTCTTCGGCTGCTTCGCGACAGCGTTCATCCCGCTCCTGTTCAACTTCACCAACGCCAACTTTGACGAACTCGTCCCCGCGCAGTCGCTGTTCGGGCCCGCCGCCTTCCTCACCTACCTGTGGATGAAACGCCACTACGGCCGGGAGCGCACGATGGCGGAATATACGGCCAGCCAGGAGGCCGTGGCTGCCGCGCCCCAGGTCGAGCAGACCCCGGCGCCGCAGCCGGCGTCCATCTGAACCAGCGAACCGGCATCAGCGAGTTCGTCGGTTCCCGGCCTGGTCCGGAGCGGCGCGATAGCCGGCTATAACGTTCCGTCATGAGCAGACTGCCTGATTTTCGCCGGGAGCAGCTGACTGCCGAGGGGCAAGCCGTCTGGGACGCCATCGTCGGTACCCGTGGCAACCAGCTGGTGACAGAGAATGGCGGGCTGGCCGGCCCGTTCAACGCCTTCGTGCACGCACCTAAGGTCGGACGCGAGCTCACCGAACTCGGCGCCGTCCTCCGTTTCGGGACCTCGCTTGAGCGCAAGCTCACCGAGATCGCGATCATCACGGTCGGGGCGCACTGGCGGGCAGAATTCGAATGGTGGGCGCACGCCCGCATGGCCCGCGTGCACGGCGTGGACGACGCCGTCGTGGACGCGATCGGCAGGGGTGAGGATCCGCCGTTCCGCGCCGGGGACGAACGGGCAGTGTACGCCGTTGCCAGTCAGCTCGTCGGCACCGGACGGGTTGACGACGACACCTACGCCGCTGCCCGCGGCCTGCTCGGCGACACCGGGATGGTCGAGCTGATCGCGCTGTGCGGCTACTACACGCTCATCTCGTTCGTGCTGAACGCCTTCGACGTGCCGGTCCCGCCCGGCATCACACCTGCGTTGGACCACCGCGGGCTGCCGGGCCGCTGAGCCCGGGCCGGACGGCCGCCGCTGGCCTGGACGCGGCGGGCGGTGCCGGGGGCCCGGCACCGCCCGATCCGAGCTGGAGCTCTACCAGATCCCGGCCAGCCTGGCCAGCGCGTGCACGAACTGGTAGGCGTTCACCGTCCCCCAGCCGCTGGCAAGGTCATATCCGGGGCCGGCGTTATAGCCAGTCACGCCGCCGAAGGAGTTGTTGCCGGTGGTGATGTCCACGATGCCGGTCCGGCCGTAACCACGCTGGCTGACCGCACCGAGCAGGTACAGCGCCGGGTTGATGTTGCCGAGCCGGTGCCCGGCCAGCTGGTCGGCCAGCGCGACGATGCCAGCGAACATCGGCGTCGCCTCGGACGTGCCGCCCTCGACGCCCCACACCGGGCCGAAGGGCGCGAACGAGACGTAGATCCAGCAGCCGCCGTTTACCGCCGCGCTCATCGAGATGTCGGGCGTGCCACGGCTATCGCCTACGACGTTGCTGACCCCGTTCTGGAACGGCGGGCGCGGGAAGACCGCCGAGAGGCCGCCGCCTCCGGCTCCGTAGCCATCGTTCCAGACAGTGTCCGGCGCAAGCCGGTGGCCGTAGTTGTCGAGGGTGAGCTGCGATCCGCCGACCGAGGTCACGAGCGGGTCACTTGAAGGCCAGGAGTTGACCGGGTACGGATAGAGCGTCGACCCGTTCGACTCCGTGTTGGTCGCCCCGTAGTCGCCCGCGGCGGCCAGCACCGTGACGTGATGTCGGAGGGCGTCCTTGAACGCGTAGCGCAGATCAAGCAGGCTGGAGTAGTTGCCCGAGCTGAAGCCGGGGAACGTGTTCTCGGTAGCGCCGAAGCTCTGCGAGATCACATCGGGAACGCCCTGGTTGATCAGGGTCTCCTCGGCGTCCATCATCTCCGGGAAGCCGCTGGTTCCCTCTTCCTCGGCGACCGAGGTCTCGGCGAGCACGATGTTGGCACCTGGCGCTATCGCGTGGGCGTACTCCACGTCGAGCGTCGTCTCGATGGCCCAGCCGATCATCGTGCCGTTCGTGGGGTCGTACGGCGGGATCGAGCCGAACCGGTCGATGGTGAGATTGACCGGCGGCAGGCCCCACTCGGCGTCGAAGGTCGCGACATCATTGCGGATAGTCGGCGATCCGAATGAATCGACAATGAGGATCGTCTCGCCCGCGCCGGTGATTCCTTGTCTGTAGAGGCGGTTGAGGTCGTAGGCGACGTGATATTGCAGCGGCGAGTAGCACCTGATGCCAAGTTGCGTCAGGCACTCGGTCGTCGACACGGGTGCGGGCAGCTGACCGGTGATGCTCTCGGGGCCGCTGATGTCCGGGATCGGCGCGACCGTGTGCTCCTGGGCGAGATGCGCCGGGGTGGCCGGCGCTGCCGGTACCTGGATCCAGAGCAGGCTGACTGCGGCCAGCGCCGGGATGGCGGCTAACCGTAGAAGACGGAGCGGGCTCCTTCCCGTACCGCAGGGAACTGCGGGCGCGGCGCTGGGAGCCGACCTTGCCCATAGCGATGACATATGGCTCCTTCCGTCGGATCATTTACGCGGGATGTACTACTTCACGCGGTAACTCATCCTTTCTCCGGCCATCAGGAAACGCAATAGTCCCGCTAATCCCGCAGGCCGACCAGCACGGAACGGGTCGTGCGGCAGCGAGCGCCGGGGGACGGCTCCAGGCCGAGCTGGTCAGTGCACGTTGCGCACGCGCTGCAGGCCGCCGTTGGCGGCCGCGTGGGGTCGGCGGCGCGGATCTCGACGCCACCCGGCCGCTATGCGGACAGAAACTCACGTAGCGAAAGCACACCAGGGCTTTGCCGACAGCCGGCTGTCAAGAGCCGAGCCCGGCGAGGCGAGGGCCATCTGGAGTGCGGCCAGCTTCTGGCCTGGAAAACCTGTCCGCTACGCGGCCGCCCCGGCCAGTGGGCACGCTACAGTCGGTCCACCGGGCCGCAGGAGAGCTCACCGCAGGCCAGAGAGGCTGGGAGATGGCGAGGCGAGATAGCAGCCCTGACTTCATCGAGGCGCTGGCGCGCGGTCTTGACGTGCTGCGCGTCTTCGAGCCCGCCCAGCCGGTGATGTCCCTGACCGCAGTGGCGGGCGCGGCCGATCTGCCGAGGCCTACAGCCAGGCGGTTGCTGTTGACGCTCCAGAAGCTTGGATACGTGCGGGCGGCGAGCGGCGGCGGCTTCGAGCTGACTCCGCGAGTGCTCGAGCTTGGCACGAACTACGTGCTCTCGCGGGGCCTCTGGGAGGTGGCCAGGCCGCACATGGAGCGGCTAGTGGCGCACACGCACGAGTCCACGTCCATCGGCCAGCTCGACGGCTCCGACATCGTCTATGTGGCGCGCGTTGCCGTGCCGAAGATCGTCGCGCTGGCGGTGACGATCGGTACGCGGTTCCCGGCCATGCAGACCTCGCTCGGGAAGGTGCTGCTCGCCGCATTGCCTCCGGATGAGGCCGAGCGAGTCCTCACCCAGCCCAGCCGATCGGGGATCACCCCGCGATGGCAGCCTGACCAGCAGGAACGGGCAGCAGAGCTGCGCGCGGTCAGGGCTCGTGGCTGGGCGCTGACCGATCAGCAGCTTGCGCTGGGCATTCGCTCGGTCGCGGCCCCGCTCCGCGGGGGGGACGGCCGGGTGATCGCGTCGCTGAACGTGAACACGCATGCCGCCGAGACCCCGGTTGAGGTCCTGACGGGGGAGTACCTGCCGATGCTGCTGCAGACCGCCGGGGCCATCAGCGGCGACTGGGCCGCACTTCAGTCAGTGCCGCACGTCAGCGTGCCCCAGGGGCGCCTTGGCGGCCGGGCCTCGCCGTGACTAGGCGGCGGCGCCGTAGAGCTTGTGCAGGATCGAGGTCAGGCTGGCGGCGGTCAGCGCGCCGAGATTGATACCCAGGATTTTCTTGCCGGTGGCCGAGATGAAGACCGTGACGGGCAGGCCGGGCACCCCGTACTTCGCCGCCACGACCCCGTCGACATCGGACACCACCTGGTAGGTAATGCCGTACTTGCTGATGAACTTCAGCGCGGCGCCCGCCTCGTCCTCGGTGTCGACACCCAGGAACCGTACCTTGTTCCCCATCGCCGCGGCGACCTTGGCGATGGCCGGTGACTCCTGCCTGCAGATGTCGCAGTAGGACGCCCAGAAGTTCAGCACGATCGGCCGGCCAACCAGCGAGCTCAGCTGCAGGTCCCCGTGATGCTCGAGCAAAGGGAGCTGGAACTGCGGGGCCGGGGCGTTCTCCGCGGTGAAGCCGATCTGGTCCGTGCTCGGGTAGCTCGTGCTCGGCTTCCCGCTCAGGGAACCGGACAAGATCACGTAGAGGAGGGGCAGCACCACGGCAACGCTCACCGCAACCAGCAGCCACCTGCGCTGCCTGGCTGACAGCAACTTCATGCCTCCGCCCTTCCCAGCGCGGCGAGAGTAGTGCCGCTGCGCCCTCGCCACGATCTGGCTCTCCATGATCATGTAGATCGGATCACTGTAGCCGGTCCAGAGCTAAATGATCATGGATGATCGCGCGGCGAGGCTGGGTTGACGATACCGTTCCCGCACGCAGTAGCGGT
>JASHUE010000693.1:0-2546 GCA_030040195.1 Streptosporangiaceae bacterium
TCCTCGCGTGGGCATGCCATATCGCACTCCCGGAAGCGGGCCGCAGGTCTCTGCACGACTGAAGGCTCGGCTACGCCCGTCATGGCGTGCCGCAACCCCGCAGGGCAATGCAGTGACCGTCCCGGATGAGCCTGCCATCGTCTTACTTAGACAAGCGCATTCGATTACGGCTTGCATCCAGCCGCCCCACGCACGCCGAGGTCCGGCATTGGTGATCGCATGCCGGGGATGCGAGGGCGCGGCACGACGCACGATCACGGTCCTGACCACAATGAGACCCCGGCCAAGGTAAATACGATCCGCCCTGCAGCCGGGAGCGCCATCTCAGCGATGACATCCCGAATACTTGCCTGAACCGCCCCGGCTTGGGTGGAGTGTCGATCACGTAATTCCCAGTGGTGAGGGGGGACGATCACGTAATTTCCCACCGCGACACCTTCATGGACCACTGACTCACGAGACGACACGTTTGGGCGGCTGGCCACGTGTCTCCGGTCTGTGGCTCAGTGCCCGCCGTCCTGGCTTGGATGGTGCGGCTTTGTCAGGCGATGTGGTCGTCCAGCCAGTCGAACATGCGCTGCTCAGTGACCTCGCGTGCCATCGGCTGGCAGTGGTAGCTCGCGCCCTCCTGTTCGGTGAAGCGCGCGAGCGTCGATCCGGGAACGAGCGCGGCGAGCTCGGCCGGCTGGCCTGCGAAGAACTGCTCGCCGTCCGGGTCGCTGATGTACAGCGGTGTCGTGATCTGCCCTGCTACGTCGGTCACGTCGTACCTGCTGACTTCGTCGAGCACGGCCGAGTAGCCCTCCACGCCGTACGGACGGGCCCGGAACGCCCAGGTCTCGCGCGCGGCCTTCGCTTCGGGGGCGGTCATGGCCTGCCGCATCTGCTGATCGAAGGTGGCCTTGTCCCCGGACCGGTAGAGGGTGAGAAGTTGCTGCGGGAGGTTGCTGAACCACGAGCGGCCCACGCTGACGACGCCGCCGTCGGCGATCGCGGCTGCGAAGCGGTGTTCGAAGGCGAGCCCGCGAGGTACCCAGTAACCCGCCTGGCTCACCCCATACAGCGTGAGCTTCGAAGCGTCGACGTCGTCCCGCATGACGAGGAAGTCGAGGACGGGCGTGAGTACTTTCTCCCAGTCATGGCGGAATGGGATGTCGCGCTCGAACAGCATCGACTGCTGGCCTGGGCCGTCGAACAGCAGGACGTTATAGCCTCGCTCGAGACCGCCCTCCGCGCCCTCGCACCAGCATCCACTGATCGAGCCATCGCTGCCGTTGTTCATGACGAGCGTGGGGCGTTTCGCACTGGAGTCTGTGGGCCGGAACAGCCAGCCGGGCATGCTCGAGCCTTCGTAGGGGATGTCGACGCGCTCGACGGGCCAAGGGGTATTCGCGACGAATCCTTCCCACGCCGCTCTGTGGGCGCGGAAGGTGGGCAGAAGCTCAGCGGTGTCTCCGTCGAGCCCGTCGATGGAGTTACCCGCGACCGCGAGGTAGTTGGCGGCGCGCAGGTAGGCGCGAGCGGCGCTGACGCGGTGGCCAGCGGCGGCGGATGCCCCAGCGATGGCCGCGATTCGCTCGCCGAGCGCGACCCAGGCGTTGAACCATCCGGCCCGGTTGCCGGGCTGGACCGACGCGATGGTGGCCAGTACTTCCCCGGCGTCGGACCCGCCGCGGGAGGACTTGCCGAGGATCGAGCGGACACTGAAATCCCAGTCTCCGCCACCGTGGTAGAAGCCGGCCGTATAGACCTCGTGCGAGGCGGTGCCGTGGCGGTCGAGTTCGCCGGTGGTCAGGGCGGTACGGGTACTGCTCGTGGTCATGGTTTCTCTCCTCGTGTGTGACGCGGTTGCGTCCTGATGCTGGGTCAGTGGGCGGGCGGTGCCAGAGTCTGGTCTGCGGACTCGCCCGTCCCGCTGGGATGCTGCGCGCGGGCGTTCTGTGCGATTGTCCGCTTGGTGACGGTGTACGCATGGAAGGCCGCGTAGACAGGGATGCCCCAGTCGAGCAGGATGCGCACTATCGGGGCGCTGGTGCCTGCATACGCCGCCCCGAGATGACCGGCGCCGACGGCGAGCACGGCGAGCCCCCACACGAGGCTCAGGCGGCGGTTCATGCCCAGGAACTGCGGGCTCCGCCAGTACTGCGGGGGCACGTTCTGACGCGCGAACTGCGCCGTGAACGGGAAGGAGAAGCTCGTCGCGACAATGAAGGCACCGAGGGCGAGGCTCGCCACGCCGCGCGCATAGGGCGCGAACGTTATTTCGGCGTGATGCCCGGCGGTGAAGCCGATTACGGTGAACGCGGCGAGGATGACGGACTGCGCGACGGGAAGGATCTTGACGCCACCGCGGGCGGCGGTGAGGGCCACGAGGATGACCGCTGCTGCGAGTCCGGCGATGGCGGCCCAGCCCAGGGACAGCCAGTTAACGAGTACTACGAAGATGGCCTGCGGGATGAAGCCGATGACGATGGTGAGCGGTTTCACGAGCGAGTCCTTAGAACGAGGCCGGCCTGCTGCCGCGCGGTTACCATCACTCTGAAGCA
>JASHUE010000694.1:0-5778 GCA_030040195.1 Streptosporangiaceae bacterium
GCAACTGGACGCGCACCCGCGCGAGCAGCTCGGCCAGCGCGAAGGGCTTGGTGAGGTAGTCGCGAGCTCCGAGGTCCAGGCAGTGGACCTTCGTGGCCACGTCGCCCACGCACGACAGCACGAGGACCGGCTGCGCCGGCTGGTCGCGGTGAAGCCTGGCCAGTACCGACCGGCCGTCGGTCTGCGGCATGACCAGGTCGAGAATCACCAGGCCATAGCCGCCTGCCTCGGCCAACCGCAGGCCATCCGAGCCATCGCACGCTGCGTCCGCGTCGTACCCGTCCGCGACTAGCGCGCGGACGATGAAGTCACGGATTTCCGGCTCATCGTCAACGACGAGGATGCGCGGCCGTGCCTGGCGCTCGACTGCGTTATATGTAGTCATGTAGAAAAACGACCGGGTATTAGGGCTAAAGCCCGAATTGCGGGGGTACTCGGCGGGAGAACGGAACAGCTGTTCAGTTTCCTCAGCAAGAGGATCTACTCCATACAGCCTGCCGTGGTCAAGGAGTGTTATGCAATGGTTTGCATCCAAGTTCGCTAAGCGGACGGAGCGTGACCATGCCCCTGCAAACCGGCTACGGCACGTGCACAGCCCGTAATCATGACAATTTCGTCATGCAGAGCCCCGGTTCTTGCCGTGACCGGCGCGTTGATCGCAAGATCAGTCAGGATCACAGCAGTACTATCTCGTCGCCGCGGTTAGACACCGCGGACCTTCAGTGCTGCTCGCGACGTAGAAGCGAGGTGGTGGCTGGTGTCCTTGCCGGCACGTATCGGAGTTCTGGTCGTGGCGTTCCTCGCCGTCGTGGCGATCAGTCTTTTCGTAGTTATCAAGCTCTTCCTGGGTGATGGTCCGCCGACGGTCGCCTTCGGTACCACCGTGGCCGCCGACACCGGCGCCACGGTGAACGTCGTCATGCAGGAGGACCCGCAGAACGACGTCAGCACCCACCCGGACTGGGTGTCCTACTTCGTCCAGAGCCCTGTGACCCACCAGTGGGTGCACACCACCCTGTTCCAGGTGCCGGCCGGCAGCAAGATCGACATGACGATCTACGGCTTCGACGGCTGCACGCCGCTGCGGAACAACCTGTGGGGCCAGGTCACGGGCACCATCGGCAACGTGGCCTACGAAAACGGCAAGCCGTTCACGGACCTGAACTCCTATTCGGGCTGCAACGTGGCGCACACCTTCTCGATGCCGGGCCTCGGGCTGAACGTCCCGATGGGGTCACCCACGCTGGCCCAGATCGCCAAGCCGGGTCTGTGCAGCGTGTCGCCCTGTACGGTTACGCCTGGCAACCCGCACGTGGTGATGACGTTCAGCTTCATGTCGCCGAAGACGCCCGGCGAGTACTTCTGGCAGTGCCGCATCCCCTGCGGCGGCGGCTTCATCGACGGATTCGGCGGCCCGATGCAGACGATCGGCTTCATGACCGGCAACATGGTGGTGGTTAACTGATGGCAGCTTCGACCGCGCCAGAACCCGTCGCCGGCGGCTCGGCCGGGACCGAGCCCAATCACGGGCTGCGCATCTTCTTGTTGTGGCTGCCGCTCGCGCTCGGCGCCGACCTGCTGCTCTGGTTTGTCTACGGCCCGCACATGCCGCCGGGGATCATGTCCACCTCGGCGGCGAGCCAGCAGTTCGACATCAAGGTCATGTCGGTCATGGCCGCGCCGGTCATGGTCTTCGTGCTCGCGTACGGCGCCTACGCGCTGGTCGTCTGGCGCCACCGGGAGGGCGACGAAGAGGACGGGCCGGCGATCTACGGGCACACCAGGATCCAGGCCGCCTGGATCACGGTGACCGCGGTGATCGTGCTGTGCCTGGCCGGTTTCGGGACCTATGAGCTGGCCGGGACCGGAATGGCGGGCGCGGGCGGAGGCGAGGGCCCGAACCCGATCTGGAAGCCGAACGGCAGCAACTACCTGCAGGTCCAGGTCATCGCCCAGCAGTGGCGGTTCACGTTCCGGTATCCGCAGTTCGGCGGCTTCGAGACGACTGCGCTCGTGCTTCCCATTAACCGGCCGGTCCAGTTCAACGTCACCTCGATCGACGTGATTCACAGCTTCTGGGCCTACCAGCTCGGCGTGAAGGCCGACGCGAACCCCGGCGTGAACAACGTCGCCTACACCACGCCGAGGCAGACCGGCATCTTCAAGGTCCAGTGCGCCGAGTTGTGCGGCCTCTGGCACGGGGCCATGTACAACTTCGGCCGGGTGGTCAGCGACTCCGCATTCGAGGCGTGGGCGACCTCGACCGAGACCCAGCTTGCCTCCTTCACGAAGACGCTGCCGCCGTATTCGACGACCTACGACCCGACCACGATCGCGCAGATGAGCAAGGCCATGGTCGCGGCCGGGCTCACCGGCGCTCAGGGCTTCTATTACCCGCCACAGGATCCGGTGCAGCCGTGATCAAGTCCGCGTCCGACCGTCCCGTGGGGAATACCTGGACCAAGATCCCCGAGCCGACAGCGATGAAGGGGTGACCTGATGGCCATCGAGACTCAGCCAGACCAGGCGCGAGGATCCGGCGGCGGCGCCCCGGCCCGCGCAGGCCGCGAGCGGCCCTGGTGGCAGCGTCCCGGGATCCATACCGCGATCGTCGGGGCGGTGGTCGGCTACCTCGCGGGTTCCTTCCTCGGCAGCTTCCTGACCGGCACCGGCAGCGGCCTGTACCCCAACGTGACGCTGTCCGACTCCAAGGACTGGCCGCTCGTGCTCGGCTACCTATTCGCGATCGTCGGCTGGCTGGCCGGGCTCGGCGTCTTCAACGACGTGCTCAGGCAGATGGCCGGCCGCCCGCTCAACGGCTCCAACACCCAGGAAGCCGAGACCCAGGGCGGGCTGGCGAAGTATTTCAGGTACGAGCTCGACCACAAGGTGGTCGGCATCCAGTACCTGGTCGGAATGATCATCTACTTCTGCACCGCCGGGCTGTTCGCGATGGCAATCAGGACCGAGCTGCTGTCCCCGGTCAACCACGTGTTCAGCTCGCAGGTCTATATCGAGATCGTCGGCGAGCACGGCACCATGATGATGATGCTCATGACCTCGGTCATCGTCGGCCCGTTCGGCAACTACCTCGTGCCGCTGATGATCGGCTCGAAGCGGGTCGCGTTCCCCCGGATCGAGGCTCTCTCGTTCTGGCTGACCCCGTGCGCCTTCCTCATCCTGCTGTCCGGCCTGCTGGTCGGCGGCTGGCCGTTCGGCTGGACCGGCTACGCGCCGCTGTCGATCCAGTCCACGATCGGGGCCGATTCGTACGCGACCGCGTTCGGGCTCATGGGCGTGTCGGTAATCCTGGCCGGTTTCAACATCATCTGCACGGTGATCTGCTACCGGGCCCCCGGCATGCGCTGGAGCCGTCTGCCGATCTTCGTCTGGGCGATGATCTCCACCTCGTTCCTGCTCGTGCTGGCCGCGCCGGTGCTGGTTGGCGGCATGTACATGCTGCTGATGGACCGGACCGCGCAGACGGCCTTCTTCGAGGACTCCCTCGGTGGCAGCAGCTACCTGTACGAGAACTTGTTCTGGTTCTTCGGGCACCCCGAGGTGTACATCCTGGCCCTGCCCGGCTTCGGGATCGTGATGGAGATCCTGCCGGTCATGTGCCGCAAACCGCTGTTCGCCTACAAGGTCGCCTGTGCGGGCATGATCGGGGTGTCCCTGCTGAGCTTCTTCGTCTGGCAGCACCACCTGTTCGACAGCGGCATCAACCCGGACATGCGGCCGCTGTTCATGCTGACCACCGAGCTCATCTCGATCCCGACCGGGTTCATCTACCTGGTGGCCATAGGCACGCTGTGGAAGGCGAAAATCCGGTTCACCGTGCCGATGCTGTTCTGCCTCGGGATGCTGTTCAACTTCCTGATCGGCGGCGTCTCGGGCGTATTCGTGTCCGACGTCCCCGCCGACGTGACCGAGCACGGCAGCTTCTTCGTGATGGCCCACTTCCACTACACGATCATGGGCGGCCTGATCTTCGCCTTCATGGCCGGGATCTACTACTGGCTGCCAAAGATGACCGGGATCAGGCTGAACAACAGGCTCGGGCTCTGGCACTTCTGGCTCATGTTCCTGGCGTTCAACTTCACGTTCCTGCCGCTGTTCGCGGTCGGCATGGCCGGCCAGCCGCGGCGGGTGTTCGAGTACGCCCTGAACCTGCAGCCGCTGAACGACTGGGCCTCGATCTCGTCGTTCTTCCTGGGCGGGTCGATCCTGATATTCGTGATCAACTGCGTCTGGTCGACCGTCATCGTGCGCGACCGCGAGGAAGGCAACCCGTGGCGGTCGCGCGGGCTGGAGTGGCAGCTCGCCTCGCCGCCGCCGCCGGGGAACTTCGAGCACATTCCCGTGGTGCTCTCGGCCCCGTATGACTACGGCGTCAAGGACGCCCAGCCGGTCGCCGACCTGAACCCGCCCGTGGGCGTGATAACGGCGGCTATCACCTCATCGGCGCCAGTCGGAGCGGAGGCTTAAACATGGCAGAGACAACTGCGCAGCCGCCGGCCGGCCTGAGCCGGGCTGAGGAAGAGGCCGCGTACTATCACGAGGCTGGGCTGAACGCCGCCTGGACCGGCGCGAGACTGGCCGCCGGCGGGCTCTCGTTCCTGTTCGGCGCCTTCTTCTTCGCGTTCTTCTACCTCAAGTCGCTGAACTCGCACCACCTCTGGTACAACTCGGCGGTGCCCGGGGCGAAGCAGTGGCTCGGCGGCCTGATCATGGGCCTGATAGTGGCTAGTGCCCTGGTGCAGTGGGGGGCGCTGCAGCGGATCAAGGCAGGCCACAAGGGCATCTGGCTGCGGGGGGCGACCCTGGCGCTCGTGCTGGGGCTGGCGGCCGTGGCCTTCCAGGTTTACCAGCTCACTGACCTCGGGTTCTGGCCGGGATCGTCCGGCTATGCCAGCGTGTTCGTGGGCTTCTACCCGGTCTTCCTGGCGATCGTGTTCTGCGCGATGGTGTGGCTGGAAATCCTCATCATGCGCTGCCGGCCGATCCCGCCGATCTCGTTCGTCGAGCAGCCGCCCACCTACGCCGAGGCGTTCTCGGTGCAGCGCTTCCAGGCCGCGCTGAGCGGGTTCACGCTGGTGTGGAATTACCTCGCGGTGGTCGCTATCCTCTTCTGGATCCTGTTCTACCTGGTCAAGTAGCGGCGCAGACTCGTGGGGCAAGGAGGGTAGCCAAGCCGTGCATGTAGTGTTCTCGCACTGGTCCGCTAGCTGGCCCGCGCTGGGCAGTTACGTCGTGATCGCCGTGGTCCACCTCGGCGGGGTGCGGCGGTTGCTGACGGGTGCGGGCGACGGGCCGAGGTCTCGGGAGCTGAGGCGCCAGGCCATCGTGTTCCACGGCGGACTGCTGCTGGCACTCCTGGCGCTCGTGTCGCCCGTCGGCTACCTGTCCGATGTCTACATCTGGGTCCGCGGGCTGCAGTTCCTGCTCCTGGCGCTAGTTGCCCCTGGCCTGATCGTGCTCGGGGCGCCGTGGCTAGCGCTCCGGGCGGCGTTCCGGCGGCCCGGTGAGGACGGATCCGCGCGCTCCGGCCGGCCCGACCAGGCGGGGACACACCTCGTTCCCATCGAAGGGGAGCTTCCCGGCCGCCCGCCGTGGCTGCTTGCCCGGCCTATTCTGGCCGTGGTCGTCGTCAACGTGATCTGGCTGGCCTGGCAGCTTCCCTGGCCGTTCGACGCCGTGCGGCACAGCAGCCTGATTGCCTCAGCCGAGCACGCGACCTGCCTGCTGGCGGGGGTCGTCCTGTGGCTGCAGCTCATC
>JASHUE010000695.1:0-5247 GCA_030040195.1 Streptosporangiaceae bacterium
AGGGACGTCGGCGTCAACCCGGCGTTCCTCGGCGCCAACGCGATGTTCCGGCGGACCAGGCTGGAGCCGACCGGGCTGGGCCCCGACCGGCTGGTGATCTGCTACCGGACCAGCTACCAGCAGGACCCGATGTACGGCAAGGACAACGCGCTGGTCACCACCGACTGGCGCGAGCCTCCGGCCCCGGACCCGGAATCCTCGGTGATCGGGACCCTGTACGAGGGCTACCCGACCGTCGCCGACTACGTGGTGGCCACCCCGGGCGCCTGGATGTTCCGGGGGACCGGGGTGACGAAGGGGACCAGCTTCCGTGCGCTGATCGGCATCGAGTACGACCGGGTCAACCCCGGCTACCCGGTCGAGCGGCCGATCCAGGTGCTGTCCCACTCGCCTCTGGTCTGCAACGGCGTGAACAGCTTCGCTGACTCGGCCTACTACACCCACAAGGGCGGGGCGGGCGTCTTCAACACCGGAACGATGCGCTGGGTGGAGGCTTTCGGCTCGCCGACCTACGGCTGGGGGATAAGCAACGCGACGCAGCGCTTCACCAAGCGGGTCACGGCCAATGTGCTGACGGCGTTCGCCGAGGGGCCGGCCGCGCACAAGTACCCTGCGCACGACAACCTCGACTCCGTGCATGAGTACGCCGGAGATCCCCTCGACGGCACAGTCGGCACCGGGCAGTGACATTCCGCCGCTAGCCGGGGTTCCACCTTGCCTGGCGTGGCTGGCCTCGTGCTAGCTGACGTCACAGGGGCCGCTCCCTGAACTGGCCGCCGGGCGCGGCACGTCATGTTAGGCCGCTGTTACCCGCGAACCACTATTGTGGAAGCAACCGGGGCGAATGGTGGGTGACACAAGTGCGCAAGGTGAGCGCTAGAACGCGGTGGGCAGTACCAGCGGGGGCCGTGGCAGCGGTCGGGATCATCATCGGCGCGACCGCGGTCGCCAGCGCCGCGCAGCCTTCGCTGCCGCCGCAGAGCATCGCCCAGCTGCTGGCGGACGTTCAGCAAGCCTCGGCTAAGCCGCAGGGCCCGGTAACGGCGACGATCCAGGAGACTGCGAACCTTGGCCTTCCGGCGCTACCGCAGATCGGCGCGATCACCAGCCAGGGCGGTCAACTCGGGACGCTGAACACGCTGGCCGGCACCACAACAGTCAGCATCTGGTACCTCAACCCCAGCCACCTCCGGATCGCCGAGGACGTGCAGATGGGCGAGAGCGATCTGCGCCTCGACGGCAACCAGCTCTGGCTCTGGAACAGCAAGACCCAGACGGCGACGCATATCCTCCTTCCGCACTCTGCTGTGGGGAACCAGGGGCCGGCGGGCGAGAGGATTTCCGCCATTCCGGGTGGCATCACCGGCATGAGGGAGTCGCCCCTCGCGGCGGCTAAGCAGGCGCTCGCGCAGATCGGATCGTCGACGAACGTCCGCCTCGGCCCGAACGTCACCGTCGCGGGCCGGGCCGCCTACCAGATCTCGATCAGCCCGAAGGCCTCGGGCTCGCTGGTCAGCCAGATCCTGATCGCGATCGACGCGGCGCGGCACATTCCGCTGCGCGTCGAGGTCATCGCGCGTGACTCGTCCAGCCCTGCCTTCGAGGTCGGCTACACCTCGCTCACCTTCGGGCCGCCGGCGATGTCGAACTTCTCGTTCACGCCGCCGCCGGGCGCCCAGGTCAAGACAGTGACCCTCCCGAACTCGCCCGCCGCTCTGCAGGGAAACCTCGGGCTGCGCAGGCTCGGTCTCGGTGCGCTCGGTCTCGGTGCGCTCGGGTCGGCCGGACTCTCCGGGATCGGGTCGTCGGTCGGCGTCAGCCCGCCCGCGACCCACCTCTCGTGCAGCAAGAAGAAGGCCGTCTGCGTCCTCGGCCCGCAGGAGCTCAACCCGGGAGGGCCTGACTTCACATCACCGCCTCCCCTCCCGAAGGCGGAACTGAAGCAGATCGAGGCCTCGTTCGCCGCGCACCTGCCGAAGACGATGTCCAAGGCGCAGCGGGCGGCCGCGATCAAGTCGTTCGAGCAGGATTTCACAGCCGGGATTCAGGCCAGCCCGGTCAACGGCGGCGGCTTCGTCAACATCCCGCAGGTCAAGATCAAGACCCGTGCGGCCGGGGCCATCCGGATCAGCCTTACCAGGCCGCCCGCGGCAGGATCCGGCTCGCCGAGGGTGCTCGGCAAGGACTGGACCTCGGTCCTGGTAACGCCGGCGAACCCGGAGGTGGCCGCGGCCGTGCAGCAGCTACTGACCAGCGGGCCCCGAGGCCAGGCATCAGCGGTCGGCGGCAGCTTCTTCGGGTCAAGCTCGCAGGCCGCGCCGGCGTCGGGCAGCTTCACCGCGCCGATCCCGGTCGGCCCGGATCTGGCCGTGCTGCGGGCCCTGCTCGAGGCCAGCACGCCGGTCCACGGAACGTGGGGGAGCGGACGGTTGCTTCAGTCGGCGCTGCTCTCGGTGCTGGTAACCTCCAAGGGCCAGATCCTGGCCGGCGCCGTCACGCCCTCGGTCCTGTACGCGGACGCGGGCCTGGCCAAGTGAGCCGTCGGCTCGCAAGCTAGGTTCCCTTACCGTGCAATCACCAGAGGACGAGGTCAGCTTCGGTCGCGCGGCCGGCCGTGCCGACGACAGCGGCCACGGCGGCCGTGCCGACAACAGCGGCCGCGCCGACGACGCCGTGCAGGTCTTTGACCCGAGTTACGCGCTGGTCACCCGCGGGCTGAGCAAGCGGTTCAGAAACGGGCAGCTGGCCGTCGACACGCTAGACCTGCAAGTGCCGGCCGGGTCGGTCTATGGCTTCCTCGGCCCCAACGGCTCAGGCAAGACAACGACGATCAGGCTGCTGCTCGGACTGATCCAGCCCACGGCCGGCCGCCATCAGTTGCTGGGCTTCCCGATGCCGGAGGGCCAGACCGAGGCACTGGCGCGCGTGGGCTCGCTGGTGGAGGGACCCGCGTTCTACCCGCACCTGTCCGGGCGCGGCAACCTGGCCCGTCTGGATGCGGCCGACCGGACCGCCAGCCCAGCGACGGCGCCGGCCAGGATTGAGCAGGCCCTGCACCGGGTCGGCCTGCTGGCCGCGGCGGACAAGAAGTACAAGGCCTACTCGCTCGGCATGAAGCAGCGGCTGGCCATCGCCACCAGCCTGCTCCGCCCCCGCGAGCTGGTCATCCTGGACGAGCCGACCAACGGGCTTGATCCGCAGGGGACCAGGGAAGTGCGATCGCTGATCCGGCACATCGCCGCCGACGGCGCGACCGTCTTCGTGTCGTCGCACCTGCTGGCCGAGGTGGAGCAGATCTGCACGCATGTCGGCGTCATGCGCTCAGGCCGGCTGGTGTTCTCCGGGCCGCTGAGCCAGCTGCGCGGCGGCGGTACCAGCCGGGTCTTGGTCCGCACGTCACAGCCGGAGCTGGCCGCCAAGGTGCTGAACGATCTCGGTCTGGCCGAGATCCGCCAGGACGGCCAGGAGGTGACCGCCGACCTGGGCACGTTGCAGCCGGAGTTCATCTGCGAGCGCCTGGTGTACGGCGGCGTGCCGGTGGCGGGCCTGGACACGCCCAAGCGCAGCCTGGAAGACGAGTTCGTCGAGCTGACCGGCGAGGGTTTCGATGTTGAGCAGTAGGCCGGCCACGGAAGTCCGCGAGCCGGGCGAGTCGGCGATGCCAGGGACACACCCCGTTCCCGCATGGTTGAGGCTTTTCCGGTCCGAGCTGCGGCTAGTATTCGGGCGCCCGCGCAACCTGGCCTTGCTCGGGGTGCTCGTGGTCATCCCGGTGTTCCTCGGCATCGTGTTGCGGCTGACGATCAACGCGAACAGCAGTGCCGGCCCCGGCGGCCCGGCGTTCCTGAACCAGCTCGCCGGGAACGGCGTGTTCCTGACGCTCGTGGTGCTGTCGCTCATGCTGGTGCTCGTCCTGCCGCTCGTGATCGCTGTGGTTGCCGGCGACTCGATCGCCGGTGAGGCGAACATGGGCACGCTGCGCGGCCTGCTGACGGTGCCCGCGGGCCGCACCCGGCTGCTCGCGGTCAAGTACGCGGCGATCGTCGTGTTCAGTTTCGCGTCGTGCCTGCTAGTAGCGTGCGTGTCGCTGATCATGGGGCTGATCTTGTTCCACACCGGGCCCGTCACGCTGCTGTCGGGCACGACCGTGCCGCTGGCGAACGGCGTGCTCCGCGTGCTCGTGGTCGCGATCTATGCCGCGGTGGCGATGGCCGCGGTGGGCGCGATCGGGCTGGCCGCCTCGACGTTTACCCAGCACCCGGTGGGCGCGATCGCCGGGATTCTCGTCGTCGTGATCGGCAGCGAGATCGCCGACCAGGTCCCGCAGCTGTCCGGCATCCATCCGATCCTGCCCTCGCACTTCTGGCTGGCCTGGGGCGGACTGTTCCGGGCGCCGATCGACACATCCGGCATTCAGCACGGGCTGCTGTCGTCCGCCCTGTACATCGTGATCTTCGGCGCGATCGCGTGGGCGCGGCTCACCTCAGCCGACGTGACCAGTTAGCCACCGGCTCGCTATCCACAGGCCGCGTTGCCGGGCTGCCCGCGGGCCGCCCGGCAGGCGATAGCGTTTCATGCGTGTCATCGGAGCTGCCTGACGTCGATGTGCTGCTCGCGGCGGCCGTGACGGGCATCGCCGGGACGCAGCGCCCGGGCCAGGTGGCCATGGCCAGGGCCGTTCGTGACGCGATGGAGTCCCGGCGGCATCTGGCCGTCCAGGCCGGGACCGGAACGGGGAAGTCCCTCGCCTATCTGGTTCCCGCGCTGCGCCATGCCCTGGGCGGCGTGACCAGCGGACAAGGCGGAACCGTGGTCGTGTCGACCGCGACGATCGCGCTGCAGCGCCAGCTCATCGAGCGTGATCTGCCCCGGCTGTCGGCGGCGCTGTCCGGGCTGCTCGGCCGGGAGCCGGTGTTCGCGATCCTCAAGGGCCGCCGCAACTACCTGTGTCTGAACAAGGTGCACGGAACCGCGGCCGACGAACCGGAGGATGCGCTCTTCGACCCGAGGTCGGTGTCCGCGACCGGACGCCAGGTCGCCCGCCTGCATGAGTGGGCCGCGACGACCGAGACCGGCGACCGCGACGAACTCGTGCCGGGCGTCGACGACCGGGCCTGGCGGCAGGTCTCGGTGAGTGCCAGGGAATGCATCGGCGCGCAGAAGTGCCCGTTCGGGTCGCGGTGTTTCGCCGAGTTGGCGCGCGACGCGGCGGGTGAGGCCGACATCGTGGTGACCAATCACGCGCTG
>JASHUE010000696.1:0-3445 GCA_030040195.1 Streptosporangiaceae bacterium
TGCTGCCCGGCGTACTGGGACACCGACGGGATCATCGACGGGGTGATCTCGGTGCCGACCTTGGGGTGGGCGAAGGCCGCTGCCGGCGGGAAGTACACCTTCTGCGCGGCGAGCTGGGTGGTGACGGTGTTGTGGATGTAAGCCGATCCCCACAGCAGCAGCCCGCCTGCGGCGAGCATAAGCACGCCTGCGGCGGCGATAATCATGTTGATTGTCTTGCGGCGCATTGTCCTGTCTCCTGTCTTGACGCCCGCCCCAGCCGGGCCGGCAACTCGATTGACTGTCAATGCGAGTCTTTCGCCTGACCCCTCAGGACAGTCATTGCCGAACGACCTTGAAAGCACAGGACGTAAGGCCCGTCTTTCACCTGGAGTAATGGCTTGGCCGGCCTTCGCCGCCGGTCAGCGGGAAGCTGCGGACGTCTTCCCACCGATTTCCGGTGTAAGCCATCAGCTGGACCGACTCGATCCGGGCGGCAACGGGCAGCCGGGCGCCAACCTCAGACTCGATCATGTCGAGCACGCCCGGCTCCCGACTGTGGGCGATGGTGATATGCGGCACCACGTCCCCGAACTGGCCTCCGTATGGCGGTACCTCAGGCCACCGCCGAGCGACCGTGGCCGTGAGCGCGCAGAACGTGTCCGGCGGCTCGGGAGCCAAATACAGCACCCCAGGGAACCGTCGGCACTCGGCCAATTCCACGTCGAAAGGCTGGTGTTCGGCGATGAGCGCGTCCAGTTCGCGCCAGACGCTGGCATCGGCAAACGGCAGGTTCAAGAACGGAGCGAGCACCGTCACGTGGGCGGGAACTCCGGCCGCGGCGGAAGGATCGAACCGCCTGCGCCATTCTCCGACAGCCGGCTCAGCTTCCGGGACCTTGACGATCAGGACAGTCTCGCCCATTCGATAACCGCCCGCGCCGACCGCAGCCACGGGCTCACATCCTGCCGCTATCGGACATCATCGCTTGATTGTGCGCGGGCGACAGCGCGCACCCGCACCGAGCGTCAGTGCACGATGAGCGACGGGCCCGCCTGCGGGATGAGCTCGCCGATGACCGTGGCGCCCGGGATCTCGCCTGCCAGCAGGAGACCGCCGGAGGTCTGGGCGTCGGCGAGCAGTAGCTGATCCCCCTCGGGCACGTCGTCGAACTCAGTGTGGGGCGATACCCACTCGAGGTTCCGGCGGCTGCCGCCAGGCACGTAGCCGGCCTGCAGCGCGGCCCGCGCGCCGTCGATCAGCGGCACTGCTGCGCTGTCCACCACGGCTGTCACCCGGCTCGCCCTGGCCAGCTTGAACAGGTGGCCTAGCAGCCCGAATCCGGTCACGTCGGTAGCGCAGCGGATACCCGCCGCGAGCGCGGCGCGGCTGGCCCGGTCGTTCAGCGTCGTCATCACCTTGATCGCGGCCGGGAAGACCTCGCCCGTGGCCTTGTGCCGCGCGTTCAGCACGCCGCTGCCGATCGGCTTGGTAAGCGACAACGCCAGACCTGGCTCGCCCGCGTCGATGCGCAGCAGTGCCGACGGGTTGGCCAGCCCGGTGACCGCCATCCCGTACTTCGGCTCGGGGTCATCGATGCTGTGGCCGCCAGCCACGAGGCAGCCGGCCGCGGTCGCCGCCTCGAAACCGCCCCGCAGCACCTCGGCGGCCAGCTCCGGGCTGAGCAGGTCACGCGGCCAGCCCAGCAGGTTCAGCGCAACCAGCGGCTCTCCGCCGACGGCGTAGACGTCGGACAGCGCGTTGACCGCTGCGATCTGCCCGAACGTGTAGGGATCATCGACCACCGGCGTGAAGAAGTCGGCCGTCGCGACCACGGCCCGGTCTTCGCTGATCCGGACGACCGCCGCGTCATCACCGTGTTCGACGCCGATCAACAGGTCGGGAACGGGCTTGTCCGGGATCAGTCTGGCAACCGCGGCCTCGAGTTCACCCGGCGGGATCTTGCAGGCGCAGCCCCCGCCGTGGGCGTATTGCGTCAGCCGGATCTGGGACTGCGTGCTCATAGTCTGAACAGTAGTGATCGCCGGCCTTGCGCGGCGCCGGGCGGGCGTGGTGGCATGCCTACTGGCGAGTATCGCGGTGAGCTGCTGAGAAAGCAGGGCGCGGTGGTGCCTGGACTGAGGAGCGAGGAACGAGCGACGAGGGAAGGCGCCGCCCTGAAGGCGCCCCCACGGCGAGCGGGGAGGCGACAGTGACTGACGAGAGCGCGATTCTGGCCCAGCGCGAGGAAGTCGAGCGGATGGCCGGCGGCCGTACTCTCTGCGACATGCTCGCGGAGACCGCAGGCCAGCACGGTGACCTGCCCGCGTACTCCGATACCTGGTCCGCCGGCGGCGAGTGGGAGACCATCACCTGGCGCGGCACGCGCGATCTGGCCCTGCAAGTCGCCGCCGGGCTCATCGCGCTCGGCCTCCAGCGAGGCGAGCGAGTCGGCATGATGCTGCCGAACTGTACCGAGCACGTGCTCGCCGACCTCGGCACCGTGCACGCGGCGGGCGTGCCGGTGACGTTCTACGCCAGTCTTGCGGCCGAGCAGATCGGCTACGTCGCGGGGAACTGCAAGGCCAGCATCGCCGTACTGGACGGGGCCAGCGAGCTGGCCCGGTGGCAGCCGGTCCTTGACCAGCTGCCGAGCCTGCGCAAGATCATAGTCAGGGACGCCGCCGCCTGTCCGGCGGGTGAGATGTACCTCAGCTGGGCCGACCTGCTGGAGCTAGGTGCGGCGCGGCAGGCACAGTTCCCGACCGAAGTGACCGACCGGATAGCCGCGATCACTCCGTCGGACCCGGTCACGCTGCTCTACACCTCGGGCACGACGGGATACCCCAAGGGCGTGATCATCACGCACGCCAGCGTCCTCTATGAGGTCATGGCCACGGAGGTAGTCGGCAACGCGGTCAGGAACGTGCGCTGGGTCTCCTACCTGCCGCTCGCGCACATCGCGGAGCGGATGCTCACCGTGTACCTCGGGATCCGGAACGTCGGCCACGTTTACTTCTGCCACGACGCGGCCTCGCAGCTGGTTGGTGTCGTCGGCCGGGTGCGACCGACCGCATTCTTCGGCGTCCCGCGGGTGTGGGAGAAGTTCCAGGCCGGGGTCACCGCGCTGCTGAACGCCGAGCCGGACGAGGCCAAGCGGGCCGCGGTCGCTACGGCGATGGCGACCGGGCTTCGCTACGTCCGCAGCTGCCAGTACGGGCGGCAGACTTCGCCTGAGCTGGCGGCGGAGTTCGCCGCGGCCGAGCAGTCGGTACTCGGGCCGATCCGCCAGCTGCTCGGCATGGACGAGGTCGAGATCGCGCTCAGCGCGGCCGCGCCGCTGCCGCCGGATGTCGGGGACTTCTTCGCCGGCCTCGGCCTGCGCGTCCTGGATGTCTACGGGATGAGCGAGACGACCGGCGCCTTCACGAGCAACACGCCGGGTGCGTTCAAGCTCGGCACCGTT
>JASHUE010000697.1:0-7872 GCA_030040195.1 Streptosporangiaceae bacterium
CGGCGGCAGGATCGTGTCGGTGGCGACGTTCACGCCGACGACCTCGTAGCCGCCGGCCGCGGCCACGTACGCGGTGTAGTCCGTGCCCGCGTCGGCGGCGCTGAGCCCAGTTTCACGCTTGAGCGTGAATTTCTCGCCGGCCCTGACCGAGGTGGTGTGCTGTGGGGCGTTGACCGGCTTCGCCGCGTGGGTGACGAACGCACCTGAGCCGTAGGCGGCGGCTGGTGCTATCACGAGCGCGGCCGCGATTGCGGTGATCCACCACAGGCTGACCGCGCGCCGCCTGGACTTGCGGGTCGGGCCGGCCTGGGTGGCCGTGGCCGCCCCGGCCGCGTTGCCCGACGGGCTTGCTGAGTCTGCAGACACTGTAGGTTCTCCTCTCGCCCGTCAGATGTCGCGGGTGGTGTTGCGCGGTCGCGGCCTCGGTCCGACCTGCTGGACGGGCACCGTCTGGCTGGCCGTCGGGAACTCGGGCGCGGGCAGGGTGTTGACGTTGATGGCGGCCTGCGCGAGCGTGCGCTTGGTGCCAGGCAGGTACGGCACGGCGCTCGGGAACTGGGGGAACCCGAACGCCGAGAGCAGGTTGCCGAAGGTCTGGCGCCGCCATGAGGTGATGTTGGGGATGGTGACCCCGGTCAGCGCTTCGAGGAACTGCAGCACGGAGGTGTGGTCGAACGTCTCGCTGGCGATCCAGCCGCCCTGGGTCCAGGGCGAGATGATCATGCACGGCACCCGGAAACCGCCCCCGATCGGCCAGTTCGGGTCGCTGCCGACCTGGATGAACTCATCCGCCGTGCCGGCCGGCGGAGTCGGCGGCGGCACGTGGTCGAACAGTCCGTCGTTCTCGTCGTAGTTGAGGATGAACACGGTCTTGGCCCACACGTCCGGGTTGGCGGCGATCGCGTCGATCTTGCTGGCGACGAAGTCGGCCCCGGCCGCCGGGGTGTAGTCCGGGTGCTCGGACTGATAACTGGTCGGGATCAGCCAGGACACGGTGGGCAGCCGGTCGTGGATAGCATCCCACTCGAACTGGCCGGGGGAGAACGTCCGCAGCCCGCTCTGGAACAGCGTGGAGCCTGCCGGCGCGTTCTGGAAGTTCTTGAACATCTCGAGCGGGTTGCACTCGTAGTTGTCGACCTCCTGGTAGACCTGCCACTTGACGCCCGCGTCGGTCAGCGCCTCCGGGTAGCTCTGCCACTCGTAGGGAGTGGGGTCGATGTTGCTGGTGATCGGGCCGCCCGCCACGCCCTGAGGGTCGATCCAGGCACTCCAGTGGTACAGCCGGTTCGGCCAGGTCGGGCCGAGAACCGAGCAGTGGTAGTTGTCGCAGATGGTGAAGTTCTCGGCCAGCGCGAAGTGGAATGGGATGTCGTCGCGCGTGAGGTAGTTCATGACGTAAGGGCCGGCCGTGCCCTTTGCCGCGATCTGCGAAGGAACGAAGTTGTCAAGCGCGCCGTTGTCCCACTGCGTGTGCTGGTAGTACCAGGCGTGGCTCATCGACGGTTCGGATTGCCCGCTCGTGGTCAGCGTGTTGTTGTGCCACGGGAGCAGGTAGCCGTCAGGGTTGGTGTACTGGTTCGGGTTCGAGGCCGGCGGCGTGGTCGGACACGGCTGGTAGAACACCGAGTTTCCGGTGCTCAGCGTGATGGCGGTGGGGTCGGAGAAACCGCGGACGCCGGGCAGCGTGCCGAAGTAGTGGTCGAACGACCGGTTCTCCTGCATGAGAATGACCACGTGCTTGATATCGCTACGGCTTCCGGTGCCGCGCTGAGGCCCGGAAGCGAGCGCCCGGCGCACATTGCCGGGCAGGAACTCGGCCGCGAACGCGGCGGCAGTGGCGGCACCCGCCGTTGTCAGCAGGCGCCGTCTGGTGAGCTCTGGCA
The DNA here is from genome assembly GCA_030040195.1 of Streptosporangiaceae bacterium. Classification (GTDB taxonomy): domain Bacteria; phylum Actinomycetota; class Actinomycetes; order Streptosporangiales; family Streptosporangiaceae; genus JAJYUU01. The sequence continues at coordinate 1,884 of JASHUE010000697.1, forward strand.
TAGGCTTGCTCCGTCCGTGACGTGCAGTTAGTAGCAACCCGGACGATCCAGTTGCCGGACGGCAGCGTCACCACGGCCAGGTGAATGGCCGGGAATACGGCGATGAAGGTTTAGCCCGGCGCTGGCCGAATGGCCGGCTTAAGCCGCGTCGTGCCGTTCCTAATGGGCGGCAGTAAGGGACCGGTCACGCTGACCCGGGACGCGCCTCGTTCCGATATCTGCGCGTTTTCCCTGGGCGTAGCCGTCGTCATAGCCGCTGCCCGTGTACGTCGTACGGGCTGTCCTGGTATGCGGATAGGCCGCCGCGACGTTGCGGCGGATCACGAGGGAGCGGTCGGCGAGCACGAGCGCGGCGCTGGTCTGACCATCGGGGACGACCGACGCGGTCTGCTCCGCGCGCTCCTCGGCTGCCCGCACCCTCGCGGTGACCGCGGCCGCGAAGCCGAGCAGCCAACTGCGCCGCCAGGCGCGCACGTTGGCTACCCGGACCGGGACCTCGGCCGCTACCAGGCCGTGCCACATCTGGATCAGCACCGACGTGTAGAGGAGGTCGGTGCGCTCGAGGTCCGAGGCGTAGCCGAAGATGTGGACGCGCAGCGTGCCATCCTCAGCAGTCACCAGAATCGGCTGGCAGCGCAGCGCCGAGGCCAAGCCGCACAGCAGGTGCGCGCGGACCCGGCCCCACGGGTTGTAGATGTCCACGAGGCGGCTGTCCGGCTTGTCGGTCTCCGGTCGCTGCGCGGCCAGCAAGGCGCGGTCGATGCCGTACTTGGCCATGAGCTCGGCCGCCTTGGCCGTCAGGGCCTCTGCCTCGGCCTGGGTCACGCCTTCGCCTTCGGCCTTGGCCAGTAGCTTGCGCACCCGGTCGAGTAGCCGGTCTGATGCCTCGACAGTCAACCCGCCTCCACGTCGGTCGCATCGAACGTAGCGGCTAGGTCCGACACTCGACGCGAGTTCCCGGCCCGCCTGGGCCAGGCGGCTCGCGACCGGCCTAGACTCAGCCGTGTTATGAGCATGCAGATAGCGCCGAGCCTCCTGGCCGCTGACTTCGCCCGGCTTGCCGACGACGCCTACGCGGTGTCGGAAACGGCTGACTGGCTCCACGTCGACGTGATGGACGGCCATTTCGTGCCCAACCTCACAATAGGGCTGCCAGTCGTGGAGGCGCTGCACCGGCACGCGCGGCTGCCGCTTGACTGTCACCTCATGATCGAGCAGCCCGACCTGTGGGCCGTCCAGTACGCGGAGGCCGGCGCGCGCAACGTCACCATCCACGCCGAGGCAGCGAGCGCGCCCATCCGGACCCTGCGAAATATCCGCACGGCCGGGGCGCGGGCCGGGCTGGCCTTTAATCCGTCGACCGCCATCGAGCCCTACGAAGACCTGCTGCCCGAGGTCGACATGCTGCTGCTGATGACGATCGAGCCCGGCTTCGGCGGCCAGGACTTCATGGACCTCGTCCTGCCGAAGGTCCGCCGGGCGCGCGCGGCCATTGACGGCCATGGTGGCGAGATCTGGCTGCAGGTCGACGGCGGCGTCAGCGAGCGCACGATCGAGCGCTGCGCGGAGGCAGGCGCCGACATGTTCGTCGCCGGAACTGCCGTGTACGGCAGCGACGACCCGGCGGCCGCCGTCAAGATGCTGCGCGACCTGGCCGAGGCGGCTGTAGGGCCGCATACGGCAACCTAGCCGCGTGGCCGGCGAGGAGCGGGACGGAGTCAAGCTCACCCACCTCGACCAGCCTCTGTTTGACGAGGCCGCCGCGACCAAGCGGGATCTGGTGGACTACCTCGATGCCATTGCCGGGTTCCTGATCCCGCACCTGGCCGACCGCCCCCTGTCGGTAGTCAGGGTGCGGCCCGGCCAGCCGCCGTTCATGCAGAAGAACGTGCCGAAGTACACGCCGCCATGGGTGCCGACGATTTCGCTGTGGGCCGAGAGCTCGCAACGTCAGGTGTCCTACGCCGTGTGCAACGATCGGCGCACGCTGCTGTGGCTGGCCAACCAGCGCGCCGTCGAATACCACCCGACGCTGGTGCGGGCCGGTAGCTGGCAGTATCCCGATTACCTCGTGCTCGACATTGATCCGCCGTCGCCCGACGCGTTTGGGCTGGCGGTCGAGGCCGCCTTCCTGGTTCGCGAGGCGCTGGCCGGCTCGGGGCTGGCCGGCGTGGTCAAGACCAGCGGGGCGAAGGGGCTGCACGTGTTCGTGCCGCTCCAGCCCGAGACCAGCATGGCGGATGCCGCCGCGGTCACCAGGGCGATAGCGATCAGGGCCGAGCGGCTCGACCCGGAGTTGGCCACGACCGCGTTCATTCGCGAAGACCGGGGCGGCAAGGTGTTCCTGGACTCAACCAGGGCGGGCGGCGCGACGGTGGTCTCGGTTTACAGCCCGCGCGTGCGGCCGGGCGTGCCGGTCTCCTTCCCGGTGGCATGGGACGAGCTCCGGTCGGTCAGCCCGGCCGACTTCACCGTCCTGACGGCCGCTCGGCTGCTGGACGCATCGGGAGACCGGTGGGCGAGCCTGACGCCCGCCCCCCAGCAGCTGCCCGCCGACCTCGTAGCGGAGGGCCACACGGTCCCGGTGGCACGAGTCCAGGCCATGCACGAGGGTAAACGCCGGGCCCGCGCTCGCCGCGCTGGCGACGCCGCCTCCTCATCGCAGGGCGAGCCGTGACGCTAGCCGGTCGGGTAGCCGCTGCGCCAGACTGCGTATTCGGGGCACAGCGGCCGGCCGGCCTCGGGACGGCTGATCCACAGCCGCAGGAGGTGCCGCTGGTGGGTGGGATCATCCGGGTCGTCGGCAAACGCGGTGCGGGTATGCACCGTCACAAAGTTGTTGAGGAACTGCAGGTCGCCGGTCTGCAACCGCATGCCGACCGCGATCCCCGGTCGCTTGGCCAGCGACTCGAAGTACAGGAAGCAGGAGACTTCGTCCGCGGTCAGCCGGGGAACCTCGGCGAAGCGCATGGCCGACATGGCCCGGCCCGTCCTGACCGTTGCGGACAGCACTCCGCCGAAGTAGCTATACAGCGGCTCCAGGTACCAGCCTGGCGACCCCGGCGGCTCCTCGCTACGCCAGTCCGTCGGGAAGTTCTTGCTGAGGATGGGCAGGTATTCGGGATGCTCGTCGATCACGATGTTGTACAGCAGCCCTGAGCTGGCGACGAAGCTCTCCCCGCCGTACAGCGCAGGCCGCAGGCACATCAGGCCGACGATGTCGGTCGAGTCGGTGTGAAACCCCAGGTCCTCGTTCGTGGCGTAGGCCCGTTCATAAGGACCGCGCCTGCCCAGGTCGCGGATGTGGCCGACCAGGTCGCCAGCACGGTTCTGCGGCACGAGATGTCCCATGTGCCGACCGATGCCCCAGTAGATGGTGGCAGCCTCCTCCTGCGTGAACCGGTCATAGATCGGCAGCCCGCGCAGCAGGACTAGCCCCTGGCCGTGCTCGAGCCGGTCGAGGATGTCGTCGATCCGCCGGCGGAAATGAGGAAGCGGGAAGTCTTCTGCTCCGATTCCGGTCAGGGGCCGCAACCCCTGGCCGGAGACGTGCGCGAGCGCCCTCTCGAAGTCGGTGAAGTCCTCCTCGCCCAGCTGGATAATCCACCGGTCGGTGTCGCCGAGGTCATTGCCGCGCCACACGCTTGGCCGGACGACCGGCTCCGTCAGCACCTCAGCCACCAAGCGCTCCCTTACCACGCATGCGCCGTCAGCGGCGAGCGGAACCACTCGCTGGCGCTGTCAAGCTCATTACAGCCTGACTCGCAGCCCTTGCCCAGGCCCGGCAATGCGGCCGCGACCGGCTCTCGGGAAGAATCTTTGCCAGGGTTGTTGATTCGCGCCGGGACCGCTCGTCGGGTTAGTGCAGGCATTCCGACCTACGAGAAGCTAGGAGCCGTGATGGCGGAGTACATGATCTTGATCTACGAGCAGGAGAAGCCCTACCAGGACATGGATGAGGCCGCGGGGCGGCAAGTCCTGGAGTCGCACCTGCGGTTCCAGGACCAGATCAGCGAACTCGGCGGCACGCTGGTCGCCGGCAACGCGCTCGAGTCGTCCGCGACCGCCACGACGATCCGTAGCGACGTGGTCACCGACGGCCCGTTCGCCGAGACCAAGGCGGTTTTGGGCGGCTACTACCTGATCGAAGCCGGCGACCTAGACCAGGCGCTCGAGATCGCCAAGCTGTGCCCGGCGGCCCACGGAGGCGTTGAGGTCCGCCCGATCAGGGTCTTCTCCGGCGGCTGACCAGGTGGGCAACGGGGTTGTCCGGAGCGCAGGTACGTCCGCAACCGTGCCTGAGCCCAGCGAGGAGGTCCGCTCCGCGGTGGCCCAGGCCCACTGGCGTGAGTGGGCCCTGGTGCTGGCCGCGACGGTCCGGGTGACCAGGGACATCGACGTGGCCGAGGAGTGCGTTCAGGACGCCTATGTCTCCGCGCTCGCGGCCTGGACCCGCACCGGCGTGCCGGATAGCCCGGCCGCCTGGCTGAGCACGACCGCCCGGCGCAAGGCGCTCGACGCCTTGCGCCGGGACAAGACGCTGCGCGCCAAGCTGCCGCTGCTCATCGAGCGGGCTGGTGACCCAGAACCGCCGGCTGAGGGTGTGAACGTGATCAAGGACGACCGGCTTCGCCTTGTCTTCACCTGCTGCCACCCGGCACTCAGCCGAGAGGCGCAGGTGGCGCTCGCGCTGCGGCTGATCTGCGGGCTGACCACCGCGGAGATCGCGGCCGCCTTCCTGGTCCCCGAGGCGACGATGGCGGCTCGCGTGACGAGGGCGAAGAAGAAGATCGCCGCGGCCAGGATCGCCTACCGGGTCCCCGGCCAGGCTGAGTTGCCCGAGCGGCTTGACGGCGTGCTGACCGTGATTCACCTGCTGTTCACCACCGGGCACACAGCCCCAGCGGGCGCCGGCCTGGTCCGGGTCGAGCTGGTCGACCGGGCCATCGAGCTGGCGCGGATGATGGCCTCGCTGATGCCGGACGAGCCCGAGGCCCGCGGCCTGCTGGCCTTGATGATCTTGATCGACGCCCGCCGCGCGACCAGGACGGACGACGATGGTCGCATCCTGCTGCTCTCGGAACAGGATCGTTCGCGCTGGGACAGCGCCGCCATCGCCGAGGGGTCAGCACTGGCGCGGGAGGCCATGCGCGGGCTGATCAGGGGCAGGTTCGCGATCCAGGCCGCCATTGCCGCGGTGCACGCCCAGGCGCCGAGCCACGAGCAGACCGACTGGCGACGGCTGCTGGCCCTCTACGACGAACTGCTCCGGGCCTGGCCGTCCCCGGTTGTCGAACTGAACCGCGCGGTCGCGGTGGCCATGCTCGACGGACCGGAGGCCGGGCTGGCCGAAATTTCCAGGCTGGAGGCGGACGACAAGCTCGGCGGCTATCGCTATCTGCCTTCGGCCAAGGCCGACCTGCTGCGCCGGGCGGGCCGGTACGCCGAGGCGGCGGCGAGCTACGAGACCGCGATCGGGCTGACCCAGAACGAGGCCGAGCGCAGGTTCCTCAGGGCGCGACTGGGCGAGGTCGGCGGGCAGGCCGGGCCGGCGTAACCCACATTCGGCCAGGCCAGAGCCGGCGCGAGTGGCCAGTTTGGCCCAACACGGGCCAGAATGCAGTTCATGACGGCGGTTACTAGAGCGAATCCGGCGAGGAGACTGGCCGGAGCGCCGCCGCTGCTCGCCGTGCGGGACCTGGTGGTCTACTACGGGCCGTTGCAAGCCCTGTGGGGCGTCAGCCTGTCGATCAGGGAGGGCGAGGTCGTCGCGCTGGCCGGCGAGAACGGCGCGGGCAAGTCCACCCTGGTCCGGTGCATCGGCGGCGACATGTCGCCGCACGGCGGGGAGATCCTGATCGATGGGGCACCGCTGTCCTCGGATCCGGCCGGTATCGGCAGGCAAGGCGTGAGCGTGCTCTGGCAGGACCTCGCGCTGTGCGACAACCTCGATATCGCAGCCAACCTCATGCTCGGCCGCGAACGGCGT
>JASHUE010000073.1:0-3563 GCA_030040195.1 Streptosporangiaceae bacterium
CCGCTGGACAACTCGGTGCTGCAGGGCCGCTTCGACACCGGGCCGATCCGGCGCGGCCACACCAGGGTGAAGCAGCTGCAGGAGGCGGGCGTGAACGTCTGCATCGGCCACGACTCAGTAATGGATCCCTGGTACCCGCTCGGGTACGGCGATCCGCTGCAGGCCGCCTTCGTGCTCGTGCACTACGGGCAGATGTCCGGCGACGCCGAGCTGCGGCGGCTGATCGACATGATCACCGTCAACCCGGCCGCGGCGCTGGGCCTGGACGGTTACGGGCTGCGCGAAGGCGGGCCGGCCGACCTGGTCGTCTTCGACGCCCCGTCCGAGGCTGACGCGCTGCGCCTGATCGCCCCGCGCACACTCGTACTGCGCGGCGGCAAGGTGGTAGCGCGCGCGACGCCGGCGCAGCACACGGTGGTGTGGCAGGGCACGCCGGAGCCGGTCACGTTCCTGCGCCGGTGAGGGCCGCGCGCACCGCCGGGTGAGGGACCGGCGCCGGCCAGAGCCCGTTCCCGCCCTAATGGTTGGTTCTTTACCCCACCGAGGCCCGTGCCGCCTCGCCCGGCACGGCCAGCGTCTCCTCGCTCCTGCCGCCGCGCTGCAGCCGGAAGAACACCGCGTACAGCAGCGCGGCCAGCACGAAGCCAACCTCGAAGGTGAGGTCACCCACGGCCGGGAAGTGCCTGGGGATCACGCCCACGTAGTCGGTCTGGTTGGCGAACAGCCAGATCGACAGCCCGATCGAGATCGCCATGGCGGCAAATCCCGCCCACGGATTGTGCTTGCGGTCGAACAGGAACCCGTCGACCCGCTTGCCGCGGCGCAGGAACTGATCGGCGAAGAAAACGCCCAGCCACGGGCCGACCCAGTAGGCGATGACCAGCAGGAAGTTGTCGTACTTCGTGCCGGCGTCACTAAGCCCGGACAGGGCCAGGAAGAAGCCGGCGATCCCGAACACGATCGCGACGATCGCCCGGCGCAGCGTCAGCGGCAGCCTGATGCCGAGCGCCAGGAACGACATCGATCCCGAGTACACGTTGAGAGCGTTGGCGCAGACGGCGCCAAGCGCAATTGCCAGGAGCGTGACGTCGCTGGACCAGGCGGGCAGGTGGCTGACGAAGCCCGCGGTCGGGTTGGCGCCGTACTTCGTACTGCTGGTGATCGTCGCGGCGGCCGCGCCGACGACCTCGAGCGCCACGCAGGAGATGAAGACGCCCAGGCCCGCCCACAGGCCGGTGGCCGTCCTGTTGGTGTCCTTGGGCAGGTAGCGGGTGTAGTCGCTGGCGTACGGGTTCCAGCCCGCCGCGTAGCCGAAGGCAGCCCCGAAGGTGATCAGCCAGCCGCCGGAGAACGGCGCGATGTGGGCACCGGGGTGGGATTTGCCCACGATGAAGACTGCGGCGATGAGGAAGACCACGACCAGGAACGGGAAGGCCCATCGCTCGAACGCGTGCACCAGGTTGTGGCCGAAGAACGCCACCGCGAGCTGAACGCCCACGATGATCAGCAGGCAGACCTTGGTATTCCAGCCAAGCAGCGCATTCAGCGCGAAGGCACCGCTGACGCTGTTGACCGCGAACCAGCCGACGCCCGCGACCAGCGCGTTGATGCCGGCGGGCAGGACGTTGCCGAGCCACCCGAAGCCGATCCTGGACAGCACCATCTGCGGAACGCCGAACAGCGGGCCGCGGGCGGCAAGCGCGCCCATGGTCAGCGACCCGAGCGCGGTCCCCAGCAGGATCGCCAGCGTGGCCATCCAGAATGACTGGCCGAAGAACCACACGCCGATGACGCCGACGAAGATCGTCGCGAACTCCATGTTCGGCGAGACCCACGTCCAGAACTGCTGGAGGGGCTTGCCATGGCGCTCGGAGAGCGGGATGTACTCGGCACCGCCCGGCTCGATCGTCGCCAGCCTCGCACCGTACGTGCCCTCGCGCACGTCGGCTTCGATCACCGAGGCTTTGCGTTCAGCTACGGTCTGGGTCACTTCCTGTACACCCTTCGGGTCGGTGCGGGCGGCTTCGACATGGCTTTGCCGCGGCCAGGCGGATAGTGGTCGATGGTCGCTGGTCAATCGATGGTCGTACTCAGCCGCCCGCTCGCATACCGGATGATCCGGACATCAGATCGGTCGCTGCAACTCGGGCTACAAACGTTTTCAACATGAATGCGGGCCGAGTCGATTCCTCAGCGTGTCCGCAGGGTGACGAAAACCACATCGATCCGCCCGAGCGCGCAAGTCCCGACCGGGCTGGTGACGTGCCGGCCGCGGCCAGTTACGCTCACAACTACGAGGAGGCGCCGGAACCCGGTCAGGCGAAGCTGGAGCTCAGCGGTGAGCGGCAACAAACCCTTGTGGGCCAGGCCCACCTGCGACCCTGAGCTGCCGGAGAGCCTGCGACTGCCGGTCCTCGAGCCGCAGCGGGTCAGCCGGGCCCGGCGCTGGCGGCTTGATCGCGAACTCGCCCGCCAGGCCGATCGGGTGGTCTACCCGCATCAGCTCGACCAGGAGAGCCGCCGGCTCCTGGCCCGGGCTCAGACCGCGATCGAGACAATCCTGGCCTCCGACGTTCGCGCCGCGGGCCTGCTGGCGGCGGACGAGCCGACCCTGCGCCGTCACGAATGGGATATCGCCTGCGTGGCCCTCAGCCTGACCGAGGTGCGGGCGCTGCCCACCCCCGAGGGCCGGGTCGGGGCGATGACCGCGGCGGTCGCGGACGCGCAGCGCCGGGCGCTCCGGCTGGCCGAGCAGTCGGCCGCCGACCGGGTGGGCGCCCTCGAACGGTATGCCCACGAGGTCGCCACGGCCGATATCGCGCACAACGACTGGCATGTGGCGCTGCGCCTGGCCGGGCTCAACGACCGGTACCTGGAACTCGTCGCCAGGACCGCGGCCGACGAACTCGCCATGGTCGAACTCGGCGAGCTTACTGGCCAGGCCGAGATCACGGTGCAGGTGCTGAAGGACAGCCTGCGGGACGCGAGCGTGGCCGGGCAGGCCCTGGGCCTGCCGTCGGCCGAGGCCAGCTGAGTTCGGCCGTCTGCCCCGACTCGTGCCGAGTCCGCGCGCCCGCGACCATGCCCATCGTCAGGCCGGTCGCGGACGCAGAGCCGTCACCTGACCGTGCAGACCGCGCCCGTATCGGCACCCGACACCAGCGCCGCGTACTTCGCCAGCGCGCCCTCGGTGTAGTTCGGCTCGGGCCGCTTCCAGCCGGCCTTGCGCAGGTCAAGCTCGGCCTCGTCGACCTGCAGCTCCAGCCTGCGCTCGGGCACGTCCAGGACGATCGGGTCGCCGTCGGCCACCAGCGCGATGGGCCCGCCTTCGTAGGCCTCAGGAGCGACATGAGCCACGCACGCGCCGAACGTCGCGCCGGAGAACCGGCCGTCGGTCAGCAGCATCACGTCCTTGCCCAGGCCCGCGCCCTTGATCGCCGCGGTAACCGCGAGCATCTCCCGCATGCCGGGGCCGCCCCTGGGACCCTCGTACCTGATGACCAGCACGTCGCCCTTGCCGACCTTGCCCGAGGTCACGGCCTCGAAGCAGTCCTCCTCGCGGT
>JASHUE010000698.1:0-2631 GCA_030040195.1 Streptosporangiaceae bacterium
ATGTGCTGCCAGAGCGGTACCGGCCTGATCTCGTCCACGATCACCGTGGTGCCGCCGCGCACCTGGCGGATCCAGTCGCCGAACTCCTCGGCGTTGCTGACGGTGGCCGACAGCGCGACCACCTGCACCGACTCGGGAAGCTGGATGATGACCTCTTCCCAGACCGCGCCCCGCAGCTGGTCGGCCAGGTAGTGCACCTCATCGAGCACCACGTAGGCCAGGCCGTCGAGGGTGAGCGAGCCTGCGTAGAGCATGTTCCGCAGCACCTCTGTGGTCATCACCACGATCGGCGCTTCGCCGTTGATGCTGTTGTCGCCGGTGAGCAAGCCCACGGTGGCGGGCGAGTACCGGGCCACCAGGTCGTTGTACTTCTGGTTGGACAGCGCCTTGATCGGGGTGGTGTAGAAGCACTTGCGTCCCTGCCCGAGCGCAAGGTGCACGGCGAACTCGCCCACCACGGTCTTGCCCGAGCCGGTGGGGGCCGCTACCAGCACGCCGTGACCAGCATCGAGCGCCCGGCAGGCCTCGACCTGGAACTCGTCGAATTCGAACCCGTAGAGCTGCCGGAACGAGGCGAGCCTGGGCCCGTCGGCCTCCCCGCGCGGCCGGGAGGCCTGACCGGTTTCCGCGGCGGGATCCGGGGACGTCATAGGGCCAAGATTAAGCGGGTCCGGCGCCTCGAGTCCTCTCAGCCGGCCGGTGCCCGGTACTCGGCGGCGTCTACGCCGCGGGCCGCCAGCGCGCGTTCGGCCCGGCTGGCCAGGAAGTCCTCCGCAGCAGCGCTGCCGCGCAGCACGGCGTCCAGGTGGGCCAGCGCCAGGCCGCGGGCGAACGTGTGCCCGTGCTCGCCGGGACACAGCTCGCTGACGGGCAGCATGGCCGCTGTCATCCAGGCTGCCTCACCGGGGAGGGTCATGGCCCGCAGGGCCTCGTGGCTGGCCTCGGGGTCGTCGGCGAAGTGCTCGTGGTCGGCCCGGCGCAGCACGAACATCCGCGTCGGCTCGGGCGCCCGCGTGAACACCTCCTGCACGCCGTCCAGTGGCGTGGGCACGTCGCGCTCGGCAGCCAGGATGAGCACCGGCACGCTTCGTTCCCATCCGAATGCGAGGGTCAACGGGAGGACGCCGGGAACGGGCCGCGAGCTGCCGCCGGGCGCAAGCGCGACGACGGCGCCGATCAGCGGCTCCTGCTCGGGCGCCGCCAGCGCGGTCCAGCCGCCGAAGCTGTGCCCGGCCGCGGCGATCCGGTCCTGGTCGAGGCCGATGCCGGCCAGGCCGGCCGCCCGCCCGCCGAGCAGGCAGGAGAGCAGCAGGCGCACATCGGGAACCCGGCTCGCGATGACCGCGTCGATCCGCCGGGCACGGTCGGCGGCGGACTCGCCGAGGCGGGGGCCGAGTTCTGGGGCGACCACCTCGCTGTGATCCATCGCGGCGACGGCATACCCGTGGCTGGCCAGGTGCGTGGTCAGGTACGTTGCGCTGCGGCGGCCGCCGCCGCTGAAATGGGAGAACAGGACCACCGGATGACGACCGGGCGCGGCCGGGGCGTCGCGCAACTCGCGGCGGCCATCAGCCGGTGGCAAGGGATCCGCCGCCGGGTACCAGATCTCGCACCCGAATACCCGGTCCCGGCCAGGGTCGTGCGCCTCGAAGGTGCGGACACCGACCGCGAACGCACCGGAGCCGAACGGGTCATACTGCTCCGGATCCACGCGGCCAGCCTCGCGTTACGAGCTGGAGCCGGTGCCCGGGCCCTTCGAGGTCCCGGCGCCCTCGCCTTCCAGCGGACGGTCAAGCCCGTAGCGGGCGACCTCCTCCTGGGTCAGACCGGGGTAGGCCAGACTGCCGAGGCGGGCCGCCTTGCGGCGATCGTGGATCCAGGCAAAGACCTCGGATCCCTCGACCAGCACAACACACGGGATCGCCAGCAGCAGCATGCTGATCGGGTCGGGGCTCGGCGTGAACACGGCCGCGAATGCGAAAACGCAGAAGATGATCCCGCGGCGCCACTTCTTGAACCGCTCGTGCGTGAGCACGCCAGCCAGGTTCAGCAGCACGAACACCAGCGGCATCTCGAACGCGATGCCGAAGATCAGCAGCATCGCCCCGGCATAGCTGAGGTAGGTGTTGATCGTGATCAGCGCCGTCGTGTTGGCCGGCACCAGGTCGAGCAGGAAGTGCAGGCCCCTGGTCATCGCGAAGTAGGCCATCGTGGCGCCGAGCAGGAACAGCGGCACAGCCGCGGTGACGAAGTAATACGCCCAGCGACGCTCGCGCCGGTACAGGCCGGGCGCGATGAACGCCCAGAACTGATACAGCCAGATCGGCAGGGTCACGATCACGCCGGTGGCGATCGCAACCTGGAGCCGCAGGAACAGGGCATCAAAGATGCCGGTGACATACAGTTCCCTGCTGCAGCTGCCGCCGGGCTTGGCGCCTGGTATCGACCTGCTGGTGGGAGGCAGCTTGCAGTATGGCCCGATCAGGAAGTCCCAGACGTGCGGATAGATGTACCAGCCGATGATGGAGCCGATAAGCAGCGCGATAGTGACCTTGATGATCCGGTTACGCAGCTCACGGATATGCTCCATGAGCGGCATGCGCGCTTCGGGGTTGCCGCGATGCCCGAGCG
>JASHUE010000074.1:0-6014 GCA_030040195.1 Streptosporangiaceae bacterium
GGGCGGATGTCGGTCACGCCAGTGGCGTCGATGAGCTTCTGATCCTGCAACTGGTGGTCGCCACGCAGCAGCACCAGTGTCAACTGGCCGTTCATGACCTCGACGAGCGTCTTGATCTGACGGTCAGCCGCGAGGCCGTACCCGGTCGCAAGATCCTCGATGGTGCGCACGCCGGGCGTGTCCAGCCGGGCTGGCGCCGAAGGGCCAGGTACATCCTCGGCAGCCGGGAGCGCGGACGTCGCCCGCTCAAGGTTGGCGGCGTAGTCGCAGCCTGGGCACGTGGCAACAAGGTCCTCGCCGGTCTCTGACGGGCACATGAACTCCAGCGAGTCCTTGCCGCCCATGGTCCCGTTGGATGCCTCGACCGCGATGGCCGGGATGCCGAGCCGGGCGAAGATCCGCTCGTAGGCGCCGCGGTGGGCGTCGAACGACTTATCCAGCCCCGCCTCGTCAAGGTCGAAACTGTAGGAGTCCTTCATGGTGAACTCGCGCACCCGCAGCAGCCCGTTCTTCGGCCGGGCCTCGTCCCTGAACTTGGTCTGGAAGTGGTACCAGAACTGCGGGAGCTGACGGTAAGAAGACAGCTCCTCGGCGACGGTGGTGAAGATCTCCTCGTGCGTGATGCCGAGGACCATGTCGGCGCCCTTGCGGTCCTTCAGCCGGAACATCACGTCGATCTGTCCTAGCCGGCCGCTGCGCTCCCAGATCTCGGCCGGGTGCATGCACGGCAGCAGGAACTCCTGCGCGCCGATCGCGTCCATCTCCTCGCGGATCACGCCGATGACCTTCGCGCGCACCTTCATGCCGAGCGGCAGCATCGAGTAGTGGCCGGCCATGAGCTGCCGGATGAACCCGGCCCGCACCAGCAGGCGGTGGCTGGCGGCCTCGGCCTCGGCCGGATCCTCTCGCAGGGTCGGGATGTGCAGCTGTGACCAGCGCATGAGCGAGCCTCTTCTTGCCGGACGCGGGGACTGTTGCGGACACGTAAGTCTAGAGGGCCGGCGCGGCGTCGTGGTCGTGCCCCGGCGCCACCGGACGAGCAACGCGCGGCCGTATGCCCATACCATGCTCATCCCTGCTTTACCGCGATCTATTCGTCATGCCTGGCGCGGTCGCCCCGCGCTTTCCGCCGGGGACCTGCCCGTTACCGCTTGCCGCTCGTTGAGGCGTCCGCACGTGCGGCGATGCGACCAAGGGGGCCGGGCGCTCACCGCGCCAAACTCTCGGCCGGGCCAACTCCGCGTGTGGCGCGGTGTCGGTTTCGCCCGTATACATACCTTTCATTTAGGTACCGAGTTTGGCCGAATGCTGGCCGGGCACGCTCCTTGCATGCCGACGAATAGGTCAGCTCGCCGGGTCTTGTCGCTGGCGATGGGCATCGCGGCGATCTTCGACCTGACCGGCACGATCCTGTACAGAACCATGCGTCCAGTCCTTCCGCCAAGCCCGCCGCGCGCCGATGAAGACCCCTTCAGCGCGGCGATGAGCACGATCATGGCCGCGAAGCCAGAGGCGGCCAGAAGTGCGCAAGAAGAAAGCGGTGAGGCGTTACTCGCATGACTGATACCGACCGAGTCCCAGTCCCCGGCCCCGCAGACCCCTCCCACGGGACTGACGCGGCAATCCGGCAACCTCCCTCAGCCGCGAGGACGGCTGAGTCGGCTGGCGCGGGCGAGATCGCCGATGCGGTCATCGACCGGATCGGCGGAAAGGCCGAGCGCCGGCAGCACTCAGAAATCCCATCGGTCGACCAGGCCATCGCCCTGCGCGAGCAGGCACCAGAGTTGTACGACCTCTGGCTGAAGGTCGCGCAGGAGAAGGCCAACACAGCCAACTACGTCGACCGGGCCCCGTACGAGATACCCGAGCGGCTCGCGCAGAGCGGGCGGCCACGGGCTCTCGGGGCGCTGGTCATCGTCCTGTCCTTCTGCGGTTACCTGGCCTGGCTCGGCGGCCCGGGGCCGTACATCGGCGGGCTCATCGCCGTCCTCGACCTCATCGTCATGTTCGGCATGTTCTTCGGCCTGCGACCCGACCGGCTGCCAGACGCGCAGCCGCCGAACCCGCGTAACCGGGGTAAGCGCCGACTCTGATCGCGGCGGCGGCGCGGCGGCACCGACTCTGATCGCGGCGCCGCCCGCCGCCGCACCAGCCGTTAACCTGGGGCGGGAGGTAGCCCGCCGATGCTCGAAGGCAACTTGCTCGTCGACGCCCACGTTCACGTGGCCAGGCTCCCGACGCTGTCAGACGACTGGCAGGCCTGGCGAACCGCCTTCGGCGAAGCCAACTCGATCGAGCAGCTTTACGATGACGATGGCGTGCCACTGCCCGCGGCCATCGACGAGTACTTCGCTGCCGAGGGCGCCGATCACGTCCTGCTGTTCACCGAGTACAGCCCCAAGACGACCGGCATTCAGCCCATTGCGGACGTGCTGCCGCTGGCCGAGCACAACCCGGACCGGTTCCGCCTCGTCGCCAACGTCAACCCGCACCTGCATTACCCCGTCGCGGCCGAACTGGCACGCCAGGTGAACCTCGGTGCCGTCGCCTGCAAGATCCATCCCGTGCACGGCGGATTCGAGCCCGCCGAGCGGATGCTGTACCCCGCCTACTCCTGGGCAGAGGAACGAGGTCTTCCGGTCATTGTGCACTGCGGGACGTCGACGTTCGCCGGGTCGGTCAACGCCTACGGCGATCCTGTCCTGCTTGACCCTGTCTTCCGTGACTTCCCTGATCTCACGGTCGTGCTGGCGCACGGCGGCCGCGGCTGGTGGTATGACCAGGCATCCTTCCTGGCCCTGATGCGCCCGACGGTCTGGCTTGAAGTGTCAGGCCTCCCCCCGCAGCGGCTCCCGGACTACTACGGCGCTGCGCTCCCCCGGCTGGCGGCTAAGATGATCTTCGGGACGGACTGGCCCGGAGTGCCGGGAGTGCAGCGGAACGCGCGTGCCCTGCAGAAGGTCCTGCTGGAGGCGGGCTGTGCCGGGGGCGACGTCGCGGCGGCCCTGGGTGGCAATGCGGCCCGGGTCTTCGGCCTGGTCACTAGCTCGTAGCCGACTGCGGCCGCCGATGGTGGCCGGTCCCGATGCCGACCGCGCGGTTCCACCAAGCAAGCGATTGGTTACCTCTGGCCCCAACGTACTCTCAGCTCTAGTGTTACGACAAAGCACGACTCTGACTCACGGGAGAGTGGATGAAGACCAAGGCAGCGATCATGCGCGGAACCGGGCAGGACTGGGAGGTCACCGAGCTCGAACTCGATCCGCCGAAGGTCGGTGAGGTCCTCGTCCAGTTCGCCGCCTCAGGCCTGTGCCACTCCGACGAGCATGTCCGCACCGGCGACCTGACTCCTCGCTTCCCGATCGTGGGGGGCCATGAGGGCGCCGGTATCGTCCAGGAGGTTGGCACCGGCGTCACCAGGCTGAAGGCCGGCGATCACATCGTCTGCTCGTTCCTCCCTGTCTGCGGCCACTGCCGGTGGTGCTCAACCGGCAAGTCGAACCTCTGTGACCTCGGCGCGACCATCCTGGACGGCTGCCTGACCGACGGCACCTACCGGTTCCACACCGCCGACGGCGAGGACGTCGGCGGGATGTGCATGCTCGGCACGTTCTCGCAGTACGCCACCGTGTCCGAGCTGTCCTGCGTCAAGATCGACGATGACGTCCCGCTGGACAAGGTGGCGCTCATCGGCTGCGGCGTGCCGACCGGGTGGGGGTCGGCCGTCCATGCCGCCGCGGTCGAGCCCGGCGACACCATCGTGATCTACGGCATCGGCGGGATCGGCATCAACTCGGTGCAGGGCGCGGCCCTGGCCGGCGCGCGCAACGTGGTCGCGGTGGATCCGGTGGCCTTCAAACGCGAAAGCGCCGAGCAACTCGGCGCCACCCACAGCTGCGCGACCGCCGGCGAAGCGGCGCTGCTGGTGCACGAACTTACCCGCGGCGTCATGGCCGACAAGGCGATCATTACGACCGGCACGGTGGGTACAGAGGTGGTGACCGACGCGTTCAACACCATCCGCAAGGGAGGAACCGTCGTGGTCACCGGGCTCAGCGACCTGGTATCCAACAACATCCAGATCAATAGCTCGATGCTGACGCTGATGGAGAAGCGGATCCAAGGCAGCCTGTTCGGGTCGGGCGACCCGTTCCACGACATCCCGCGGATGGTGGAGCTCTACCGCTCCGGCGACCTGAAACTGGACGAGCTGGTCACGACGACCTACGACCTCGAGCAGGTCAACCAGGGCTACCAGGACATGCTGGACGGCAAGAACATCCGGGGCCTCATCGTGTATGACACAGCCTGACACTCCTGCGGCTCCGCAGGTCATCGGCCTGCGGCGAGAGCGCGAGGTACTGACGGTCGCGCTGGGCGCCGGGCGGCACGTCGTCCTGGAGGGGCCGCCGGGCACTGGCAAGTCCACCCTGCTCCGGCACATCGCCAGGGACCTCGGCACCCAGGTCGTGTTCGTCGAGGGGAACGCCGAGCTCACCCCGGCCCGGCTGATAGGCCAGTATGACCCGGCGCAGGTGCTGGCCGAAGGCTACGTGGCCGCCAGCTTCACTGACGGCCCGCTGCTGCAGGCGATGCGGGCCGGGGCACTGCTGTACCTGGAGGAGTTCAACCGGGTACCCGAGGAGACTCTCAACGTCCTGATCACAGTGCTGACCGAGGGCGAGATCGCGGTGCCGCGGCTCGGCATGGTCACGGCGGATGCCGGCTTCCGGCTGATCGCGGCGATGAACCCCTTCGACGCGATCGGCACGGCGAGGGTCAGCCACGCCATCGCTGACCGGATCTGCCGGGTGGTCCTCGGGTACCAGGACGCGGCCGGGGAGCGCCGGATCACGTCGGCACAGACCGGCCGGGACGGGCCGGAGGTCGACCTGGCGGTCACGCTGGTCAGGGCCACCCGCGCGCATCCCGACGTCCGCATGGGCTCCTCGGTCCGCGGCGCGATCGACCTGGTGCTCTTGCTGGCCGGGCTCATGGCGCTTCGGCAGGAGGCCAGGCTGGCCAGGGAGACCGCCCGCGACGCCGTCCAGGCCGCGCTGTCGGGCCGGATCAGGATCGCCGACGGCTGCGACCGGTCGCCGGAGTCCGTGCTGGACGAGCTGCTCGCCGGTATCTGGCCTCCTGACCAGGAAGGTCCCAGCCTCGACCCCGAGCCCGACAGCGCCGGCGGCGGCCAGGACGGCCGGGGAAAAGCTGACGGCCCGCAGCCTGACGCGGGCCGCGCGGCATCCCGGTCGAGCCTGAGACGCGACCGGCAGGCCGGCGGCGCCCGCCGCACCAGAAGCCGCGCCGAGCTAGCCAGCCAGCATGCTGCCTTCCCCGATGTCTCGCCCGAGACCGGGGCGATCGACGAGCAGGCTCTCGCGCGCCTGCTGGCGACCGACCCCGACGCGGCCGCCCGGCTGCTGGCCGATCTCACCCAGGCCACCGATGCCCGGCTGCGCGCCGCCGCCCGTCGACTGGCAGCACGCGTCTTCGTTCAGCTGGCTGCTGTCGGCCAGCACAGATCCCGCGGGGTGCGGCGGATCGGGCCCGGCCGGCCCGGCGACGGTGACCTCGACCTGGAACGGACGATCAGCGGCATGTCCGGCATCTGGCCGCCCGGTTCCGACGAGATCGCCACCAGGGCCTGGCGGGCCCGGCAGCGGTCCGTCTGCCTGCTGGTCGACTCAAGCGGCTCCATGTACGGGCTGGCCCTGGCCGTGGCGGCAATCGCCGCGGCCGGCGTCATCCTGGCCGCAGACAGCCGGCTGGATCCCGGCGTGCTCGCGTTCAGCGGCACGGTCACCGTGCTCCAGCCGCGCGGAGTTCGCCGACCGCCGGCCGACGTCATTGGCGAACTGCTCGCCCTGCGGGGCCACGGCCTCACTGACCTGGCTGCCGCGCTGCGAGCGGCGGCCACCGACCTCGCGGGCTCGCCCGGCTTCCGTGAGGTCATCCTGCTGTCCGACTGCCTGGCCACCGCAGGCGGCGAACCGGCGGCCGCCCTGGCC
>JASHUE010000699.1:0-3229 GCA_030040195.1 Streptosporangiaceae bacterium
GTAGCAGTCGAAGTGGACTCGAAGGCGTACCACCTGTCGCCTGCGTCGTGGGAACGGACGCTGGTCCGGCAAGCCCGGATGGCCGCTGAGGGAATCCTCGTGGTGGCCGTTCCGCCGCAGCGGATCCGTACTGAAGGCTGGAAGGTGGCGCGCGAGATCCGGTCGGCCATCGAGCGCTCCCGCGGAGCGCTCGCGCAGATCAGTACTGTCCCTGCCGGCTAGCCGATAGAAAGGGAGCGCCTGCGTTGAAGCGCCGGGCTAGCTCTGCCCGCCGGCCTCGGGATCGTCAGGCTGCTGCCGTTCGTCGGCGCCGGCGTCAGCCTGGCGGTCGGCGCCCTCGCTGAAGACCTCGGCCCGGACCTTGGCGAGCGTGTCGGTAAGGATATCGCGCAGGTCTCCCAGCGAACGCTCGCCTACGTTCCCCGCCTGCCTGGCCGCTGTGCGCAACTCGTTCGCGAACTGCATCGCCATCCGCTCGAGGTCGCCGAACGGGTTCGAACCGCCGCGGCTCGGCCGGGACCCAGCTCCGCCTGGCGTCGCCGTACCCTCCTCGGCCCGGTTCTCGGTAGCCCAGTCACTCCACGGTGCCCAGCCCGACCAATCGGCCCGGCTGATGCGCTCCTGCCACCACTCGCCGCGGTTGCGGGCGCGGAACTTGGCGCGCATCTGCTCTCGGGTGCGCCTGGCTTCCTCCCTGATCCGGCGGGCTTCTTCGCTAGCCCACGCGTCGTCGTCGGCGCGCTGTCCCTCGGCTGCCGGGCCGGACCCGGCGCTGGTCGCCCCGCCCGAGGGCCCTGAGGAATCGCCGGTGCCAGTCGTGCGCATCGCGTCGGGCGATCCACCGGCCCGGCTCGCCTGCTGGCTGCGGAATGCCGAGGTGATCTCTTCGCGGATGCCGCGGACCGTCTCCCTGACGTCCTCCGAGATCTCCCTGGCGACGTCGCGGAGCGATTCTGTGAGTTCGTCCTCGAGATCGGCCAGGTCGGACAGTCGGCTGTGGATCTCCTCGCGGCCCTTGTCGGTGATGCTGTAGATCTTCTTGCCGTCTACCTCCTCGTGCGTCACGAGGCCGTCTTCCTCCAGCCTCGCCAGCCGGGGGTAGATCGTGCCTGGTGAGGGCGCGTAGACGCCGAGGAACCGGTCCTGCAGCAGGCGGATGACCTCATATCCGTGGCGCGGAGACTCATCGAGGAGCTTGAGCAGGTACAAGCGCAGCCTGCCGTGGCGGAAGACGGGACTCACCTGTACTCACCGGCCAGCCTTGGATCGTGGCCACTCAATGCAGAGCGTGCCATCGCCTGCCTCTCATCGGAAGATCGTAGACCAATCTTAGATACGATATGTCGCGTCCGTCAAAAGTCGAGATGCATCGCGTTTCTCGCGGGCGGTTCCAAGGTACGCCCGTGAGCGGTGAGCTGGGGCTTTTCCGGCCTGGGCCCGGCCCTCCGCCTGGAGGCTTGCCGCGGCCCACGGCCCACGATCCGCCGCCGCCTAGCGGCTTCCCGCAACCCACGGCCCGCGGCCTGCTATTAGCCGGCCGGCTAGCGGCTTGCCGCAACCCACGGCCCGCGGTTGGCTACTCCTCGGCGTCGTCGTCCAGGCGGGCAAGCCAGCTGGCCAGGCTGTCGATCGTGGCCTCTGCGCCTGGGTGCTCGTCGACGAAGTCCCGCAGGCGCTCGGCCAGCCAGCCGAGCGAGACTTGCTCCTCGCCGCGCCTGTCGTCGAGTTCCTCGATCCCGCGATCGGTAAAGTACACCGTCAGCCTGCCTGCAGAGCGGCATCCAGGATTGCGGCCTGCTCGGCCGCGGAAGCCTTCGCCGACCCGGAGGCCGGTGCGGAGCTGGCCGGCCTGGACACGAGCTGGACCCGCCGGCCCACTGCCTCGGGCAGGTGCAGCGCCATGTATGGCCAGCCACCCATGTTGGCTGGTTCCTCCTGAACCCACGTCACCCCGGCCGACTGCGGGTACCTGGACAGCTCGGCGGCGATCTCGGCCCCCGGCAGCGGGTACAGCCGCTCGACCCGGATCAGCGCAACGTCAGCCTGGCCGCTGGCCCGCCGGCGCTCGGCCAGGTCGTAGTAGATCTTGCCCGAGCACAGGAGCACCCGGCGAACGCGGGCCGGGTCGCCCGCGTCCGCATCGGCCAGCACCGGGGCGAACGAGCCGGAGGAGAAGTCGGCCGCCGCCGAGGCCGCCGCCTTGAGCCTGAGCATCGACTTCGGCGTGAACACGATGAGCGGTTTGATCCGGCCCGACAGCGCCTGCCAGCGCAGCAGGTGGAAGTACGAAGCCGGCGTCGACGGCAAGGCCACCGTCATGTTGTCCTGGGCGCAGAGCGACAAGAACCGCTCCACCCTGGCCGAGGAGTGGTCGGGGCCCTGGCCCTCATACCCGTGCGGAAGCAGGAGCACGACGCCGGAGCGCTGGCCCCACTTTTGCTCGCCCGAGCTGATGAACTCGTCCACGATGGTCTGGGCACCGTTGACGAAGTCCCCGAACTGGGCCTCCCAGCACACCAGGGCATCCGGCCGGGCGACCGAGTAGCCGTACTCGAATCCCACCGCCGCGTATTCCGACAGCAGCGAGTCGTACACGTGGAACTTGGCCGTCGGCGAGTTGAACACCTTCAGCGGCGTGTACTCGGCACCGGTGTGCCGGTCCACGAGCACCGCGTGCCGCTGGCCGAACGTGCCCCGGCGCGAGTCCTGCCCGATCAGCCGGACGGCGTGGCCGTCGATCAGCGTCGAGCCGATGGCCAGCAGCTCGCCGGTAGCCCAGTCGATCTCGTCCTGCTCGATCATCGCGGCGCGGCGCTGCAGCTGGGGCAGCAGCCGCGGATGCGGGGTGAAACCGTCGGGCAGCGATACCTGAGTGTCGATGATCCTCTTCATGGTCTCGAGCGAGATCGCGGTCGGGACGCTGGCGTAATCGGCGGGCATCTCCGACCCCGGCTGCGGCCGCAGCAGCGCGCCGGGGTCGGCGGGCCGGCTGATGGCGTCCTTGGTCTCGGTGAAGGCGCGCTCCAGCTCCTGCTGGTAGTTGCGCAGCGCCTGCTCGGCCTCCTCCATCGTGATGTCACCGCGCCCGATCAGGGACTCGGTGTACAGCTTGCGAGTAGACCGCTTGGCGTCGATCAGGTCGTACATCACCGGCTGCGTGAACGAGGGGTTGTCCGCCTCGTTGTGGCCACGCCGCCGGTAGCAGATCATGTCGATGACCACGTCCTTG
>JASHUE010000700.1:0-3375 GCA_030040195.1 Streptosporangiaceae bacterium
AGCCAGGATCAGCGGCCACGCGGGATCGCGGTCGGTCCTGGCCAGGTCCAGACACCGCAAGCAGGCCGTCGTGCCCGGCCGGACCAGGGGCCCGACAGTGCCGATGGCCTCGCCCGCCGACACCGCGAGATGCGGGACGCGATCGCGCAATAGCTCAACCACGAGCTCGGGCGGATGCAACGCGGTCAGCACGACGAGCGCAGGGGCGGGAGACCGAGCCCGTCCACCCGGCGAGACGGCCGGTGCCAGCGGCGCGCGGAGCGCGGCCACCCCGGACGACGTCAGTACCTCTGCCATGGCGGTCGCGAGCGCGCCATC
Source organism: Streptosporangiaceae bacterium (assembly GCA_030040195.1). GTDB lineage: Bacteria > Actinomycetota > Actinomycetes > Streptosporangiales > Streptosporangiaceae > JAJYUU01. The sequence goes on from JASHUE010000700.1 coordinate 319, forward strand.
GCCCGTAATCTGCACCGTCGCAGCGGCCCGCCGGGCCAGCACCCGACTGCCGCCATCGGAGTCCATCCGGGCGAGCGAGGCAGCCGCCAGCTCGGGCAGTAAGAGCCGCCGCAGCTCGCCCGGCAACGCGCGCACCGTGGCGGCCGGGAAGTCGATGAGCATTCCGGCGGCCGCCAGCAAGGTCAGCATCTGCTCGGCCTGCGCCACAGGGACGCCGAGTTCCGCAGCCGTGGTGATGACCTGCGTCCGGTCCCGGCTGCCGTCCAGTAAATCGATGACGGCGGCGGCCGCACCTACCCCGGTCAGCGCGGCGGCGCGCCGCGGGTCCACGCCGATCTGGATCGTGTCCCGGTCCCGCCAGAGCGGCAGCAAGCCGGGCCGGAGCGCTGGTCGCATGCCCGCAGCCTGGCACGGGGGTCCGACACTTCGGCGATACAAGGGCCCCAGGCCCAGGCTGATCGCCCGCCCCCCTTCCCCAGAAGCGACGACGGCCTGAGCCGGGGACTCTCGGCGAAGCTAGGCTCGCGCACCGGAGCCGTCAATAGCACCCTGTGGACGGCGCTGTGAATATCGTGGGGAAGCCGCGGAGTGTCTCTGTGGATAGCTGTGCGTGCCGCTGTGAATTAGCCGAGCCACCTACCGCCGTTCCGGCAATGAGCTGCGGTAACGGTGTCCACCTCCTGTGGACCGTGATTAGCAGCCCCGGCCGGGCTGGTGGGGGAGTCGCGGCGTCAGGCGACTAGCTATCCTCGTGACCGTCGTCCGGCTTCTCGTCCGGATCGGCCCCGGCATCCAGGTCGGAGATGTCAAATTCCGGCCGGCCGCGGACGAAGCCTTCAGGGTCGTCGAAGTCGTCGGCGGTCGGCAGCAAGTCCGGGTGGGCCCAGATTGCGTCTCGCCCGGTGACGCCGCGCTCGCTCGTGAGCCCCTGCCAGATGGCTCCGGCCTCCCGCAGCCTGCGCGGCCGCAACTCCAGGCCGACGAGGGTCGCGAAGGTCCGCTCGGCGGGACCTCCGGTGGCGCGCCTGCGCCTGATGGCCTCGGCCAGCGCAGTCGCCTGGGGCAGCCGGTCGGCCGCCGCCGCGGCCACGACGGTTGCCACCCAGCCCTCGACCAGCGCGAGCACGGTCTCCAGCCGCGCCAGCGCGGCCTTCTGCTCGGGCGTATCCTCCGGCTGGAACAGGGCCGCGCCGGACAGCGCCTCGTTCAGCGCCTCGGGATTGGACGGGTCGATCTGCGGCATCGCGTCCCGCAGGGCGCTCGCGTCGACCTTGATACCCCTGGCGTAGTCGTCGACCGCGCCGAGCAGCCGGGCCCGCAGCCAAGGCACGTGACCGAACAGCCGATGATGAGCCGCCTCGCGCAGCGCGAGGAACAGCCGCACCTCATCGGCATCGACAGAGAGCCCGGCGCCGAACGCGGCCACGCCGGCCGGCAGCAGCGCGCCGACTCCCTCGGGGCCAAGCGGCAGGCCCACGTCGGTAGAGCTGACGACCTCCTCGGCCAGCGCGCCGACGGCAGCGCCGGCCTGCCCGCCGACCATCATGCCGCCGATCCGCTTCATCATCTCGCTGAGGCCGCCGAGACCGCCCAGGCCGCCGACCATGGCGCGCATCTCCGGCGGAAGGTCGCCCGGCAACTCCTCAGGGTCGTCGGTGAGCAGCCCGCTCATGGCCTCGACCGCGCGGGAAGCGATCGGGTCGCAGAGCTTGGACCAGACGGGCAGGGTCGCTTCCACCCACTCGGCCCGGCTCCATGCCTGCGAGGTCCTGATGCCGCTCGGGAACTCCGTTGCGTCTTCCAGCCACAGATCGGCCAGCCTGAGCGCCTCGACGACCTTGCTGCGCTCGCTGTCCAGGACGCTGGCATCGCCCTTAGCCGCCACCGTCTGCCGCGCGATGTTCTTGGCCAGGTCCCAGTTGACGGGCCCGCCCTGGTACGCCATCAGGTCGGCGAACTGGCGGAGCGCCTCGGCGAACTGCTGCGGGTCGCCCATCGGGCCCAGCGGGCCCATGCCGCCGAGCGGACCCAGCGGGTCGGAGCCGCCAGAGCCGGAGCCTCCGGAGCCAGAGCCACCCGAGCCTGAACCGCCGGGCACGTCCGGATCGTCGTCGCGCCGCGGGCCAAAGCCGAAGGGAGGCTCAGTCATCTGCCTGGCCTCTCAGGCAGGATGGAAGGGTCCACACTGGCCAAGCTATCCCGGGAGCGGTGCGCTGTGAGCAACCGAGTAGCCCAGGTTCGCCCTGAGCGCAGCCCAGGCGGCGATTCCGAGCAGCCGCCGTCCCGTAAGCGGTCTCGCAAGCCCGCCGGACAGGCCGTCCCCCCGGCCGCGGCAGAACAGGCCGCCGACGGCCGGGCGGGCGGCGACCCGACCGCCGGGAACGGGACCGAGGCCCTGGTGCAGCCGCGGCCGATCCGGCCTAACGGCAAGCGATCTGGGCCGGTGGTGGCCGTGACCGGAGCCGCGCGAGGCCTTGGGCTGGCACTGACCGCGAGGCTCGCCTCATCAGCGCAGGTGGGCCGCGTGGTGGCCATCGACGATCACCGCGGTGATGTGTCCGGGGTCACCTGGCGCGTGGTCGACGTCAGGGATCCGGCCCTGGCGGGCCGGCTGGCTGGCGTCGATGTCGTCGTGCACACCGACCTGGACCTGGCGCCAGACTCCGACAGCCGGGCCAGGCGGGCGTTCAACGTTCGCGGCGCCCAGACCGTGCTGACCGCCGCGGCGGCCGGGGGTGTCCAGCGGGTTGTCCTGGTGACCAGCGCGATGGTCTACGGCGCATCGCCGGATAATCCGGTGCCGATGCCGGAAGACTCGCCGCTCAGCGCGGAATCCGACGGCAGCGTCGTCGGCGACCTGCTGGAGATCGAGCACCTCGCCCGGCGCTCTCCGCGCACCCACCCGGGGATGGAGGTCACCGTGGCCCGGCCGGCGGCGCTGGTCGGCGACGGCGTGGACACGCTGATCACCCGGCACTTCGAGGCTCCGAGACTGCTGGCGGTCAAGGGCTGCGCGGCGCGCTGGCAGTTCTGTCACGTCGACGACCTGGTCTCGGC
>JASHUE010000701.1:0-7266 GCA_030040195.1 Streptosporangiaceae bacterium
GGAAGCCCCGCTGTCACCGAGCGGATCACTCTGGGAGCGCGCCGGCGACTCGGCCGAACAGCCCGCCGCCGACCAGGATCCCGGCAGCCGCCCCATCTTCGTGTGGGATCCCGCGGTGCCGACGGACAGCTACCCCACGACGCCTCGCGACTCAAGCGGCAGGTCGGCTCCCGAGTCCGCCGACCAGGGCAGCCTGTCTGCGGTATGGGACAGCCAGCCGTGGGACTTCCAACGGCCGGACGCAGGCAGCCAGCCGCAGCGAGAGAACCGGCCGCCATGGGACACCCAGCCGGCGCCGTGGGACCTTCAGTCTCCGCCGTGGGACAGCCAAAGCTAGCTGCCGGACAGCACGCGGCTGTCAGCCGCTGGCGGTGGCCTGACCTGCAAGTTCGTCCTTGCGCGCCGAGGCATACATCGGGACGAACTCCTGGCCGGATAGCTTCTGGATGGCCCGGACGACTTCGTCGGTTATTGCCCGGCGCTGCCGGGCCCCGGCGGGCTGATCGCGAAACTCATCGAAGGTCAGCGGCTCGCCAATGCGGATCTCGATCCGTCCTGGCCTCGGGATCCTCTGACCCGGCGGCATGATGTGATCGGTGCCCACCATCGCGACGGGGATGACCGGAGCGGCGGAATGCAGCACCAGGTACCCGACACCCGTCCGGCCCCGGTACAGCCGCCCGTCGGGCGAGCGCGTTCCCTCTGGGTAGATGCCGAAAAGCTGGCCCGATTTGAGCCGCTCCACCGCCGCATCCAGCATCTCCTGCGCCGCCCGCGCGCCCGCCCGGTCGGTGGAGAGCTGATTGGTGGAGCGCAGGTATGCGCCGACGACCCGGTCCCAGGGGCGGGTGCCGGTGAAGTACTCGGACTTGGCTGCGAACGTGACCGGCCGCGAGACCATCAGCGGCAGATAGATCGAGTCAATGACCGAGAGGTGATTAGAGGCCAGGATCGCCGCGCCGGCCGGCGGGATGTGCTCGGCGCCGATGACCTTGGTCGGCGCCAGCGTCCGGAGGAATGGTCCGGCGACCAGCCTCGACACCCGATACTCCACTCGGTCTCCTCCTGAGGAACCCGGGCTGCTGGCCAGTCCCGGCGCGGCATGTCACAGATTAGCCTTGCCTGCCCGGCGCCTGAACCGGTCCGCTGGCGGCCCAGTCCGACGCCGAGTGAACTTCGGGTGCGGTGGAGCGCACCGGCTCGGCGGTCAGCGTGACAATCACGATGACCAGTGGCAGGGCCAGCGGCAGCATGGCCGCGGTCACGCTGACCCCGGAATCGTCGGCCAGCCAGCCAAGTACCCCAGCCGTCCAGATCGCTGTGAGCAACGGCCGCAGCAAGGGCTGCTGGTCAATTGCCCTGGCCAGCATCCGGAGTCGCAGGCGCTCGGGCCAGATGATCATCAGCCCGGACAGGGCCACGACCAGCGGTACGACCGGGGTGAACCACGTCTCGGTCACCGAGTGCAAGTTCGCGCTCGCCTTCCGGTTCAGGATCGGCCCGGCGCTGCCGTGGATCACGTGACCCACGAAGGCGCTGATGTCCGAGACCCCGACCGCCGGATAGATGTAGCTCAGCACGGCGAACGCAGTGATCACCGCGAGGCCGCTGACCGCGATCAGGCCGACCCTCAGCGGGGTGATCCGGATCCCGGCGATAGCGGCCAGCAGCAGGAGGAAGGCTGGCGTCATCGCGATCGTGCCACCCACCTTGGCGCCCCAGGCGGGCGTGGCACAGGCAAGCAGCACAATGATCGCGACCGCCCCGGCCGCTGCCAATGCCCTTGCCCGCGAATTTCCCCGCGAACTTCCCGGCGAACTTGCTTGCGGACTTCGCTGCGGACTTGGCTGCGAGCCGCTGCGGAGCGCGACCGCGGCTGCCCAGGTGGCGGCAATCAGGCCGCCCGCCGCGTACGGGCCCAGGGCGTTGTTCCCGATCCCGTACCACCGGCCGGCGACCAGCACCGGCAGGCCGAACGGCGTGCTCAACTGCAGGTGCGAGCCGGTCATGACATCGAGAGCGATGATCGCGGCGGTGATCGCGCCGACACAGCCAGCCGACCCGAGCGGATCGCGCCGCCACGGCCCCGTCAGCGCGACGACGGCGACCGCGGCCGACCAGGCCAGCGCGAGTGCATAAAACACGAGGGCCGGATGCGAGAACTGGCCCCAGGGCACGAGGCTGGCCAGGAACGAGCCCGCGGGAACAGAGGCGCCGCTGATGCCGACGATCCGGTAGGCGGAAACGCGCCGCCGGCGGCGCTCGGCACCGTCGCCGCGCAGGGTCAGGGCGACCAGCCCGAACGAGAGACCCTCGGCTACGCCGTAGATCAGGAAGAACCAACCGAGCGTATCCCGGTAGACCTGGGCGGCAGTGTCCTGGGCCTTCAGCATCGTGATGGTCGACGTGAGCGTGCCGCGGCCTGAGTTCTGGATGACCGAGCCGATCAGGTTCCCATCGCCGCGGCCGAGCCAGTGCAGGATCGTCGGAGTCAGGTCGGTGCTCACGACCATCCCCGGCTGCCGGGTCGAGGCCGCCTTGAGCAGGCCGGGGCCGAAGCCGGGGCCGCTAATGATGATCGCGTGCACGTGCGGCGCCGCGACGTCGCCGAGGCCGGCCACCACGATAATCGTCCCGGCCGGAGCGGCCGCGACGATCCGCGCTACCTGTCGGCTCGCCGCGCCGGCCGCGACCGCCCTGGCGCTACTGCCCGATCCGGATGCGGGCAGGCTGCCGAGATCAACCACCGTCAGCGGACATTTCGCCAGCAGGGAACGAGGGCTTCCCCCAAGATCGGCCGCATAGTTCTGGACGTCGCCCGCGGGACTGGATAGCGCCAGGGCCGCGCCTGGCCCGATCGCAGTAGCGCAGCCGCTGTACGGAACAGTCGTCTGCGGCGGGCAGGTAGCGGCGGAGGCGTTGGTGCCGGCGAGCACCCCCCAGCAGGGACCGTAGCTGTAGGGAGTATTGATCTTCTCGATGCTGTTCCCGACTGCGCTGTTCATCGCCGGCACCGTGGCCGGTGCGGCGCCGGAAGCGCCCGCGGCCGAACCGACGACAGGCGGCAGGGTGCACGCCCCGGGTTTCTCGGCCGCGCTGGCCCTGGCGCCTGAATTCACAGTCAGCCAGGCATCCGCCGGGCAGGCGAAGGTCCGGACCGCCGAGTCGACTAGCGATCCCACCGAGCCGTGCTCGGCCAGCTGCCACAGGGTCGGCGTCTGGGCTTTCGAGATGTCGGTCCAGTCGAGGCCGGAGATCCCGATCAGGATCACGTGGCTGGCCTGCCCGACCGTGGCCGGGGTGCCGACCCTGGCGTTAGCAGTGGTGGCCGCCTGGGCGGGCGCAGCCAGCGCCGCGGCACCACCGATGCCGACAAGGGCGGCGCAGCCAACCCCGATGACCCTGGCGGCCCACGATTTCACGTTGATAAAGGTATCCGGCTCGTTGCGGTAGGAGGGCTCGAGCCGGTCACACAGCAGGCCCGACTTGACGGTTGCTCGTCCGACATCCGGATCGGGACGTTCGTCACGAAGCCCCGATCCGGATGCCGATGGTTGCTGGCCGGCGCCGCATTGCTCATCCTCAGGGCGTCAGGTCGTCGTCCGCGCTCTCCCGGCGCCGACCCGGCTGGCCCGTTCTGCCCGCCGCGGTGACCGGCAGATCGGCCGTAGTCGTGGCCAGTTCCTGGCCGGTCATCGCGCACCTATCCGAGCACCGCGGCAAACGCGGAGGCCGAGGTCCCGGTCGTCGCCGGCGGGATCCGGCGGGCCCGCACCCGGAGCGTGACGAGCCGCGTCAGCACCTCAGCCAGGGCCATCATCACGAGCGCCGCAACCCAGGCATCGCCGCTGGTGATGCTGTGGGCGATCGAGAAGCGCGTGATCGCGGGCCCGGCCCCGTGCTCGGAGGAAAGCGCGAACGCCATCCTGGCGCCGATGCCGAGGACCCACAGGACGGCCGCGATACCGCCGGCCTTTGCCATGGCCACGCCGTCGCCGCCGCGCCAGACGCGCGTCGCGAGTGCGCACAGGAAGCCAAGGACGGCCCCGGCACCAGCAAGCACCAGGTCGAGGGCGAGGTCATTACCGGCCGTGGGCACAGATCGCAGGTAATAGGCGGCCGCGCCGCCAACGAGGACAACCGGCAGCACGAGGTTGACCAGGTCGAGTCTGCTCCCCCGGATCTGGCGCAGCACGAGCAGAACGAGAATCCCATTGATGATGTAGTCGGTGGCGCTCATGGAGTCCCTCCTGGGGTATCCGGTCCCGCCCTGAGACCGGCACCTTGAACGCTAGGTCGCGGCGCGCCAGGTTCCATCGGTCCGGAAGTTGAGGTTTCTGGCGGGCCTGCCTCCACCCTGGGGTGGATAAGCCACCGGCCGCGCCGCCGCAGGCATGGCCGGCTCAGCCGGGACTGGCCAGTCCGTGCCGGAACGCGTACCCCACCAGTTGGGCGCGGTCGCGCAGACCCGTTTTAGTGAAAATATGGTTTATATGGGTTTTAACCGTCGCCTCGGACACGAACAGCGTCGTCGCGATCTGGCTGTTGGATAGGCCCGAAGCGATGTGGGCGAGGACCTCGACCTCGCGCGGCGTCAGCTCATCGGGCGCTGCCGGCTCGGCTCCGGCAGCGCCCGCCCCCGCATCATCCGCCGCCACCGCGAACCGCTGGCCATTGCTGAGCGCATCGAGCAGCCGCCGCTGCACCGACGGCTCGAGCTGAGCGTGCCCGGCGGCCACTGCGGTAATGGCACGGTGGATCTCATCGGCCCCGGCGTCCTTGGTGAGAAATCCGCGCGCGCCGGCCTGCAGGGCGGAGAACACCCATGCATCGTCGGAGTAGGTGGTCAGCACGACGATGTTGACGTCCGGCTGCGTCTGGCGCAGTTGCTCAGTCGCCTCGACCCCGTTGCAGCGCGGCATGTTCAGGTCCATCAGCACGACATCCGGATGCAGCTCGCCGGCCTGGCGGACGGCGTCGTCACCGTCGATCGCCGCCCCGACGACGGTGATCCCTGGCAGTAGCCCGATGAGGGAGACAAGGCCCTCCCTGACGACCTTCTGGTCGTCGGCGATCAGCACCCGGACCTGCGCGGACGCCGGTTCCGCGCCCGCCTGGCCGATGTGCTCAGGCGTGGTCATTGCGTGGCGCCGTTCGATACCCCGGCCAGGGTCGGCATCGGGCTGACGGGCAGGCGCAACCGGACTGCGAATCCGAGATCGGTCGGACTGGCGGTCAGGCTGCCGCCAAGCAGCTCGGCTCGCTCGCGCATTCCCGTCAGCCCGTATCCGCCGAACGTCAGCCCGGACGGCGCCGGCGCCGAACCGGGGGATCTGGAGTCCTCGATCACCAGCTCGACCGTGTCCTTCGCATACGTCAGCCGCAGCTCGACGCTCGCGCCTGGCCCCGAGTACTTGGCGGTGTTGGTCAGCGCCTCCTGGGCCGTGCGGTAGAGCGCGAGACCGACTTCCGGCGGCAGCTGTCGCTGCGTGCCGTCGACGGCGAGGCTGGCGTGCAGGCCCGACCCAGCTGCCGCGTCGCGGACAAGTTGCCCGAGCAGCGCCGGGCCAGGCAACTCATCCCCCCGCAGGGCCGAAATCGCGCGCTTGGTATCGGCAAGCCCGTCGCGCGCAATCCGCTGGCTGCGCCGCACCTGGGCGAGCAGCTGATCAAGAGCCCGCGGGTCGGTGCCAGCCTGCCGACCCAGCAGTTCCATGGTGTCGAGTGCGAGCACCAGCCCCGACAGAGCGTGGGCCAGGATGTCGTGGATCTCCCTGGCGAGCCTGGTCCGCTCGGTCAGGGCCGCCGCCTCGGCCTGGGCGGCCTGCGCCGCCCGGAGCTGGCTAACCAGGTCCTCCGCTCGTGCCTGCGCCTCCCGCGCCTGCCTCTGGGCGAAGAGGGAGGAACGGGTAAAGGCTCCGATCAGGAACAGGAATCCGGCGCCGGTATCCAGGCTGAGCAGGTCGGTGACCGAGACCTTGCCGGTCAGCCCGAGGGACAGGTTCAGAGCCGCGAACACCGCGGCAGCGGCCGGAAGCGCCGACCTGGCCGGCAGCCGCAACCCGAGCCCAGCGAGAGACAGATACGCGATAGCCAAGCTATTCGCGCCGATGGCCGCGAGCAGCGAGCCGGCGAACCCGACGGCGACGAGCGCAGCCGTGTCGGCACCATCGGAGTCCGACCGTGACCACAGCACGAATGCCGTCCCGACCGCCGCAACGGCCAGCGCGACGGCGGCCGCGGCAATGACATCGGCCGGCCGGCCCGGCAGTTCCAGCGCGACGCCGATGGTCGCAGCGACGATCACCGCGATGGCGACCGGGGTGGTAATGCGACGTGGCCCATCCGCGGCCCACTCCGGAACAGGGGCCGCTGGCGGTGGCGGCATCGGGGGCACGGCCTGGCCATCCTGGCTCGTCATGGCGCTAAGGGTAAACGCGCCAGTACCGGCAGGCATCAACGCACGGGTTGATCCCGGAGCGACGGCAGGGGCGACTTTGGCGGACATATTTGGTTGCCCTGGCCGGCCAGAATGAACTGCATGAACGCCGACTGGTGGCCGTTGGCTCAGTTGCGGCTCGAAACTCCACGGCTAGAGCTGCGCGTGCCCACCGAGTCAGACCTGTATGCACTGGCGGGGCTGACCGCGCTTGGCGTCCATGACCCGCGATCCCAGCCGTTCGCCGTTCCCTGGACAGACGCATCCCCAGCCGAGCGCGCACGCGGCACTCTGCAGTACCAGTGGCGGCAGTGGGGCCTGTGGGCGCCGGACCAGTGGGCCCTGGAACTCGCCGTCGTCCGCGACGGCGTCGTCGTCGGCATCCAGAGCATGTCGGCGGCTAACTTTGCCCTGCTCCGCGAGGTGAGCACCGGCTCATGGCTGGGCATCGAGCACCAGGGCCAGGGCATCGGCACCGAGATGCGCGCCGCGATCCTCCACCTGGCGTTCGAGGGGCTCGGCGCCGGTTACGCCCTCTCCGGAGCGTTCAGCGACAATCCGGCGTCGCTAGCGGTCTCCAGGAAGCTCGGCTACGCCGAGGATGGCGTCGAGCGCGTGGTCCGCCGGGGCAAGCCCGCGGTGACCCTGCGCCTGCGGCTCGACCGGGCGAGCTGGCGCGCCGGCGCGCGCCTTCCCGTGACGATCCACAGCCTCGAGCCCTGCCGGGCCATGTTCGGTTTGCCAGCCGGTGTCGAGGGCGATCATGAGCGATAGCTGGCCAGATGACCTTCGGGTGGTGAGGTCCGACGAGCTGACGCTTCAAGAGC
>JASHUE010000702.1:0-4077 GCA_030040195.1 Streptosporangiaceae bacterium
CGCCAGCGCGAGTGCCCGCCGCCGGACCCCCCCGGCGATCGAGGCTGGGTCAGGTGCGTCCATGGCGGCCAGCGTGTGCATCAGCTCAAGCCGCTCGCCCGAGCTCAAGCGGCGCAGTTGCTCCTGGTCGATCATCCGCACGCACCTCCTGCAGATCGGCGCTCTCCGCCCCGGCTGACGCCTATGCCAGCTAACGCGCCTCGGCGCCCGCCGGCACCTCGTGCCCGCCTCAGTGGCAAGCCATCCCGTGACGCAACACATTCCCGCCGCAGGGCGAGGCAAAAGCCGCCAACGCCCTCGCCGTGTCGCGGGCGGGAGCTGCGGCCTGAGGCTTCTGGCTGGTCGGTGCTACCCGATGGTCACTGGCAGCTCGTCGAAGCCCCGCAGCACCAGGCCGTTGCGGCGTTGCGGCACGCCGGCGGGCGCGAGGCCGGGAAAGCGCGCCAGCAGCCGGGGAAAGGCGACATCTGACTCGAGCCGGGCCAGAGCAGCGCCGATACAGAAGTGGGCCCCGGCCCCGAAGCTCAGCGGCCCGCCCACGGCGCGCTGCGGGCTGAAGGTGTCCGGGTCAGGGAAACGGCGGCCGTCCCTGTTGCCCGCGCCCAGCAGGAGAATGACCTCCTCGTCCGGCGTGACCGGCACGCCGCGGATCTCCGCCGGATCCCGGCGGCGCCTGCTAGTCATCTGCACGGGCGCGTCGTACCGCAGGACCTCTTCGACGAAAGACGCGGGCGGAATCGACCCGCTGCGGACGGCACCAGCAAGTTCGGCGTCGTGCAGCAGGAGGTGCACCCCGTTCCCAAGCAGGTTTGTTGTTGTCTCGAAGCCCGCAACCAGCAGCAGAGTCAGGTTGTCCAGCAGCGCGGCATCACTCAGCCGGCCATCCTCGGCATCGCTGATCTCGACCAGGGCGGACATCAGGTCATCGCGTGGCTCGGCCCGCCGCTCGGCCGCGAGTTTCGTGAAGTACTCATCCAGCCAGATCGCTGCTGCGTCGGCGCGGGCGATGACCTCGTCGTCCGGCATGGGCTCGATCGTGGCGGCCAGGTCCCTGCCGACCGGCCGGAAGCTCTCGCGGTCCGCCTCGGGGATCCCGATCAGCTCGCAAATGACCGTGACCGGCAGCAGGAACGCGAAGTCGTGCATGAAGTCCGCCGGCGCGCCGCCCGCGCCACGGTCCGCCATCGCATCGAGCAGCCGCTCGGTCATCTGCTCGATGGCCGGCCGCAGGCCCGCGATCCGCCGCGGCGTGAACGCGCCGGAGATCAGGCTCCTGATCCTGGCGTGGTCGGGCGGGTTGAGGCTGAGGATCGCCTCCGCGCCGGCCGACGGATGGTCGCGCCAGCCAGGATCTATCTCATCCAGGCGGGCACTGTCCTGCACCAGGTAGGCCGGGTCGCGCAAAACCGAGCTGATCGCGTCATAGCCCGGCACGAGTACCACCCCAAGCGATGTCGGCACGACCTCGCCGAGCTTGTGCAGTTGTGCGTAGAGCGGGTAGGGGTCGTCGCGCCCGGCCGGCTCCAGCAGCGCGGTGAAGATCTCTTCTGCGTTCATCGGTGACCCGCGTCCTTCGCGCCGCTAGCCGACTGTGACCGGCAGGATGTCGAATCCGCGCAGCACCAGGCCGGTCCGGCGTACCGGGTCGCCGGCCGCGGCGATCGCGGGGAACCTGGCCAGGAGCCGGGGGAAGGCCACCCCCGCCTCTAGCCGGGCCAGAGCCGCCCCCACGCAGAAGTGCGGGCCGCCGCCGAAGCTTAGCGGGCTGGCCTCACCACGCATCGGGTCGAACTTGTCGGGAGCGGTGAACTTGCGCGGGTCCCTATTCCCGGCGCCCACCACCGGCATCAGGACATCGCCCGCCTCGATGCGCAGCCCGCCGAGTTCTGACTCGTAGCCGATGCAGCTAGAGGCCAGCTGCACGGGCGAGTCGTAGCGCAGCACCTCCTCGACGAACGGGGTCACGGGAACCTCGCCGGCGCGCACCCCGGCGGCCAGGGCGCTGTCGTGCAGCAGCACCTGCAGGCCGTTGCCGAGCAGGTTCGTCGTCGTCTCGAACCCCGCGACCAGCAGCAGCGTGAGGTTGCGCGTCAGCTCGGCGTCGCTGAGCCTGCCGTCCTGCTCATCGGCTATGCCGACCAGCGCGCTCAGCAGATCATCCCTGGGCTCGGCCCGGCGCTTCGCAGCCAGCCCCGTGTAGTACGCCTCGAGTTCGACGGTCGCCTCGTCGGCGGCCGCAAGCTCATCGAAACCTTCGAAGTCGAAGACCGTCGCGATCGCGCGAGCTATCGGCCTGAAGGTCTCCCGGTCGGACTCGGGGATGCCGATCAGCTCGCAGATGACCGTGACCGGCAGCAGGTAGGCGAAATCGTGCATGAACTCCACCGGGCTGCCGTCGGCGCCGCGGTCGGCCATCGCGTCCAGCAGCTCATCGGTCATCTGCTCGATAGCCGGCCGCAGGCTGGCCACCCGGCGGGCGGTAAAGGCCTTAGCGATCAGCCCTCTGATCCGGGTGTGCTCAGGCCCGTTGAGGTTGAGGATCCAGTCCGCGCTGTGCCTCAGCGAAACGTGCTCTCCCCACTCGGGAAACACCGCCCCGATCATTGCCAGGTCGGCACGCTGGTAGCCCGGATCCCGGAGCACGGTGTTGATCGCGTCGTAGCCCACCAGAACCACTTCGCCGGGTGCGAACCTGGCCGCCTCGCCGAGGTCGTGGAGCTCCGCATACAGCGGGTAGGGATCGGCCTTGCCCTGCGGTGTGGTCAGCGCCCCGAGAATCTGCGCTGCGCTTGTCGTCATGAGCCCTCGTCCCCTTGTCGCGTGGTCCCCTTGTCGCGTGCCCCTAACACCGCATGCTAATAAACGCGATACATCTTGAGAAGAGGATTAGGCCGATAGCTGCCGAATGTTCACCGCGGTGCGACCGGGCGGCTCCCGGTCCGGCGTGCGCGCCCCGGTCCGGCGTACGCGCCCCTGGGGCGGCATAGTCTGACACCGTGCATGGTGAACTGGTGCTTGCCCGGATTGGCCTTGGCCCTGAGGCGATCGGATATCTGGAGACCTGGGACCTGCAGCGGCAGGTCCACGGGCAGCGGGTACGGGGTGAGATTCCCGATACCTGCCTGTTGCTGGAGCACCAGCCGGTGTATACGGCCGGCAAGCGCACGAGCCCGATGGACCGCCCGGCCGGCGACCCCGGGGCACCGGTCATCGATGTCGACCGGGGCGGGCAGATCACCTGGCACGGTCCCGGTCAGCTCGTCGGATACCCGATCGTCGCCCTGCCCGAGCCGATCGACGTCGTCGGCTACGTGCGCACGATCGAGGAAGCGCTCATCCGCGTCTGCGCCGACTTCGGTGTGCGGGCGGGCCGGGTCGACGGCCGCAGCGGAGCATGGCTGCGCGGCGACGGCAGTGGCCGGCCGGACCGCAAGGTCGGCGCCATCGGCATCCGGGTCGCCAGAGGCGTCACGATGCACGGCTTCGCCCTGAACTGTGACTGCGACCTGTCCTGGTACGACCGCATCGTGCCCTGCGGCATTCGCGATGCGTCGGTCACGACGCTGTCAGCCGAGGCCGGGCGGCCGGTCACTGTGGCCGACGTGCTCGAGCCGGTCGAGCGGCACCTGGCGGACCTGCTCGGCGCTACCGCGGTCACCCGGGTCGACCGCCTGCCGACGCCGGCCGTCCTCGACAGCCGCGCGGCGCTCGCGGGCTAACCGGCCGGTTCGGCCTGAGCGGCGGCGGCAGGGTCAGCTCGGCTCATGCGGCAGGTAGCTGGGACCCAGGCCATCGGTCACGGCCAGCGCCGCGAGGGTCCGGCGCAAGCCGGCCGGGGCCAGCAGGTCCGCCAGGCTCGCCGACGGCGCGAACCGGTAGTCATCCAGCTCGTCCTGCTGCAAGACGATCCCGGCGCTGGCCGGCACCACCCCGCCGTCGAAGATGAAGTACATTGACGGCCGCGCCGCCGGACCGTACTCGGGCAGGGCCAGCTGCCAGTCGATCGTGAGCAGCCTGCCGACCGGCCGGTCGAGCCCGACCTCCTCGGCGACCTCCCTGGCACAGCACACGTGCGGG
>JASHUE010000703.1:0-4727 GCA_030040195.1 Streptosporangiaceae bacterium
ATTGATCTTGTGCGAGCCGGTGTGGGCGAGATCCTCCCGCTTGAGGAACACCCGGCAGCCGCCGGCCAGCTTGGCAAACCTCGGCACCTCCGTGACAAGCGTCGGCCGGCCGGCGTACCCGCTGAGGAGATCCGCCAGCTCAGACCGGAACCCAGGGTCAGCCTTGGCTTCCAGGTAGGCGGCGGTCAGCTCGTCCAGGGCAGACATGAGCGCCTCCGGCGCCAGCCGCCCGCCGAACCTGCCGAAGTGCCCAGTCGCGTCCGGAACCTGGCCAGCCTCCGGTCCCGGCTGGCTCATGTGGGCCTCCGGCCCTTGCCGCCGGGCTCACCAGGATCCGATCCGCGGTCGGACCGCAGGGCCGGGTGTGATCCGGCCGTGACCAGGTCCGCCACCGCCGAGCGCGGATCTTTGCCGGTGACAAGGCTCTCGCCGACGAGCACCGCGTCCGCGCCGGCCGCGGCATAGGCCAGCAGGTCATGCGGACCTCGCACGCCGGATTCGGCGATCTTGATGATGCCGTCGGGAACCTTAGGCGCGAGCTTGGCGAACACCGAGCGGTCCACCTCGAGCGTCTTCAGGTCCCTGGTGTTGATGCCGAGGACGGTCACGCCCGCCTCGACGGCCCGGTCAAGCTCCTCGGCCGTGTGCACCTCAACCAGTGGGACGAGCCCGATGGACGCGGCCCGCTCCACCAGCGAGACCAGCGCGTTCTGCTCCAGGGCCGCCACGATCAGCAGGACGAGGTCGGCACCGTACGCCCTGGCCTCCCAGAGCTGGTAAGAGCTGAGCACGAAGTCCTTGCGGAGCACCGGCACGCCGACGGCCTCACGAACCGCGGCCAAGTCCTCGATGCTACCGCCGAACCTGCGCTTTTCGGTCAGCACGCTGATGATCCGGGCGCCGCCCGCCTCGTAGTCGACGGCCAGCGCGGCCGGGTCGGCGATGGCTGCCAGCGCGCCCTTGGACGGGCTCGCGCGCTTGACTTCCGCGATGACCGCCACCTCGGCGCCGCTGAGCGCGCCCATCACATCACGAGGAGAGGGCGCCTTGGCCGCCGTCTCCTTGAGCCGCTCCAGCGGAGCCATCTCCTGACGGACAGCTAGATCAGCGCGTACCCCTTCGAGAATGTCGTCAAGCACGCTCACGCGGTTCTGCCGCCCCTCGGGTGGGTTGCCTTGCCCACAAAATCGTAGCGAGCACGCCGCTGGCGCCGCGCCGACCCCCAGCGTGCCCAGGGGTCGCCGCCGGTCCAGGCGGATCGGGTCAGGAGACGGCCTCGAGTTCGCTCGCCCCATCTGCCAGCACCGAGCCAACGTGTTCAGGCACGTCGCGCGGGCCGGTGAAGGCTCTTGCCACGGCCGGATGCAACAGCGTGCCGAGCGTGATGATGGCCAGCAGGGTGCCACCCAGGTACTTGGCGGCGTAGGCGTACCGGAACAGCCCGACCGCGACGAATCCCGAGTCGAACGCGATCGCGATCAGCCAGACCGTATGACTGCCGGACCGCACAATCGCGGCCAGCCAGCACAGCGCGGCCGTGACGGCGATGGCCAGCAGCACGGACGGCACGTTGCGCCGCCCGAAGCTCAGGCTCACCGCGGCGGAGGCGCCGGCCTGCGCGACATACAGCCGGCTCACCAGCCGGACAAGGGCGCTGGACCGCGCCGCTGGGGCCGGAGAGCTTCGCTTCGCCGCCACTGTCGACGCGTACCTAGACATGCCCTGAGCCATCCTCCCCTGCCGACCCGTCGCGGCAGCCACCGACCCGACTTGCTTGCTGGTGCGCCAGCCTGGACGGCCGTGCGCGGGCCGGCTGGCTGCGCGGCCGTAGCCATGGTACCTATCAGGGTATTCCCGTCATGGAGTATGACTCCTCCATTACCTGCCCGTGACCGGGCTCCGCGCTCTCAGGCGCCCGCGGCAGTGCTCAGGTGCCTGCGGCCGACCTGCGGCCGCCGGAGGTGGGGTCATCGCCCCGGCTGAGGGCCTCCCAGATGGAGGCGCTGTCGGCAGGTTCTGTCCCTGCCGCCTGGCCGCGCTCGACCCGCCTGTGAGTCTCGACCGCGGCGCCAGGGGCGTCGTACCTGCCGCCCATCACCGCGAGGCGGGCGGGACTGCAGACCGCGATCATCCCGGCAGCGATCATTCCCAGGGCACCCGCCACCACGAGCACCTGCCAGCCGACCGCGATCATGCTCACGTGCGGCGTCGCTCCCACCAGATCAGGCACCGGCGACGACGCGCTGCCGCTGCCCTGCGTGACTGACCCGGCACCAGGATTGCTGGCCGGGCCGACCGACGCAGCCGCAGCCGCCACCGCCGCGGCCCTGGACACCGTAAACGCCGACGCGGCTAGTCCCGCGCCCAGGCCGACGAGGATCAGGCCGCTGGCCCGCCTCCATATCCGCCTGGTCGCGAGCACCGCGGCCAGGCAGGCCAGGCCGGCCACGACCAGCGCATCCGCGTAGGGCACCATGGCTGAGCCGGTGACGGACATCTTGCTGGCCGGGAGTGGCCGCGGCGGCGCGGTCCGCACGATGGCCCATCCCTGGCGCGTCGCCAGGAACGCGAGCCCGGCGCCTGCCGCCCCCAGCAGCAGCGTCAAGGTCAGCGCCCGACGTGCCGACCTGGGCCGTCGCCGCGGCCCGCTGCTCGTGATCACAGATCCTCCACATACACGTGCTGCCCTGGCAGCACGTCGCGGGCAGACGGCGGTGCTGGCCGACATGGGCGCCGTAGCTAGGCTAGCGCGGCCCTACCGGGCGGCCTGCCCCGGTGGCCGACCGGCCAGGCCGGATGGCTCACCCGGGCGGCTGGCCCCGCCTTGCGAGTCGCCGATCACCTACGATTCTGGGCATGACGTACGCCAGGGATGAGCGTCTCGCCCTCTGCGCCCTGCTTGCCGATCTTGGGCCAGATCAGCCGACGCTGTGCGCAGGCTGGCAGACTGCCGACCTGGCCGCGCACCTGGTGCTGCGTGAACATCGCCCGGATGCGGGCGCGGGCATTCTGGGCGGGCCCTTCGCCAGGTACACCAAGTCGGTCCAGTCACGGCTCGCCCGGCGCACCCCGTTCCCCAAGCTGATCGAGATGATCAAGACCGGGCCGCCGCGCGCATCGCTTTTCGGCGTGCCGGGCGCCGACGAGCGCCTCAACACGGTCGAGTATTTCGTGCATCACGAGGATGTGCGGCGGGCCCAGCCGGCCTTCGAGCCGCGCGAGATCGACCGCGAGCTGTCTGAGCTCCTGTGGAACCGGCTCGGCATGGCCAAGTTCCTGCTGCGCAAGGCGCCTGTCGGCGTGGAGCTCGTCCGCGAGGACGCCGAGCCCGGCAGCGGCCGCCGAGTCCGCCGGACGGCACGGGCCCGCACGCCGGTGGTGACCGTTACCGGAACGCCCGCGGAACTGACTCTGTGGGCGATGGGGCGTACCGGGGCCGCCCGGGTCCGGCTGGACGGAAGCGACGCCGACGTGGCCGCGCTCAAGGCGGCTACCTGGGGGATCTAGCCCCGATCCCGGCCCGGAATGAACGTCCGCCGACGGGCGGGTAACGAGCCAGTGGCATTAACTGCAACAATCGCTCAGTACCGGGTCTTAATATGACTCATGTCACTTCCCGTCGCGTCGTTGCCGCAGTCATTTACAGTTCATGAATCATCCGGCGAGTAATCACTCATAGATAAGCAACCATTTACCTCTCCCCGCGACGATGCTCGCGTCCTGAACCCCGCGTTCTGACAGGTCGGAGAGGAAAAAGTGCGAAGAAGCAAGGCAATCATTGCCATCGCCGCCGCGGGCACCGCGATGCTCGCGACTGCGTGTGGCAGCAGCTCGCCGAGTACCACCACCAGCAGCAGCAGCGGCAGCACGGTCAACTGGGCCACGGTCACCCACCTGACCGCCACCGGCGACACAGACATGGCCGCGCTGGTGAAGGCGGCAGAGAAGGAAGGCGTGCTCAACGTCATCACGCTGCCGAGCAACTGGGCCAACTACGGCACCATCATGAGTGACTTCACCGCGAAGTATCACATCAAGATTAACGACGCGATCCCGTTGGGATCGAGCGGCCAGGAAATCACCGCCGTCGAGACGGAGAAGGGCCAAAGTCGCGCGCCTGACGTCGTGGACGTGGGGACGGCATTTGCAGTCGAGGGAGCCAATGACAACCTCTGGGCCCCTTATGAAGTTCAGACGTGGAATGACATTCCGGCGAACGCGAAGGACGCCAACGGCGATTACTATGCCGACTATGGCGGCTATGTCGCGATTGGCTACGACGCCGCCAAGGTACATCCCGCGCCGACGTCGTTCGCGAGCCTGACTAACCCGGCGTACAAGAATATGATCGGGCTCAACAACAGCCCGACGACCGCTGGAGCGGCCTTCGCCGCGGTCTACGCCGCGTCGCTTGCCAACGGCGGCTCGTACGGCAACATCCTGCCGGGCATCCAGTTCTTCGCGAAGCTGAAGAAGGAAGGCAACTTCGTGCCGACCGCCATCGGTGGCCCGACCACGGTGGAGGACGGTACCACGCCGATCCTCATCTGGTGGGACTACTTGCTGGCCTCCGAGGTGAAGCCGGTCGTGAAGGACTTCAAGATCGTGATCCCGTCGGACTCCAGCTTCGCCTCGTACTACGACCAGGCGATCAGCGCGACCGCCCCGGACCCGGCCGCCGCCCGGCTGTGGGAGGAGTACCTGTACTCGACCACGGGCCAGAACCT
>JASHUE010000704.1:0-3720 GCA_030040195.1 Streptosporangiaceae bacterium
GGCCGTATGGCATCACCTTAAGTATCCGAGCAGATACTCTGGGACGCCACCGAGTCGCTGATAATCACCACAGACTGCCTGTTCGCGGCTTTACAGCCAGGTTGGGCCCGGTTCACGTTCCTTCGGTGACGTCACCCGAGCCTGCGAGGCCGCCGGCAACGGCAGGCCCAGTTCCCAGCATGGCGGGAATTATCGCCTGCGGCCACCTGATCGGCCGACGTCCGCCCGGCCGGCTGGCGATGCGTGCAAGCCCCGCGTCCGAGAGATGGCAGACTGAAGTGATGTCCGCGCTGCCCGTTGCCAGCCACGCCGAACCGCATGCAGCGCCTGCGCTGCATGAGCCGTGCGTCCTGCTGAAGCTGGGCGAGATCGTCCTCAAGGGACGGAACCGGCAGCAGTTCGAGCGCCTCCTGCACGAGAACATCAGGCGCTCCGTGCGCAACCTCGGGATTGCCATCCGCGTCTGGCAGCGCGAGGGCGTCGTTGTCGTCAGGGTGGCCGGGGGAGAGGCCGGCGGATTTGGCGCGGAGACCGCGGCTGACCTGATCGCCGAGCGCCTCACTTACGTCATGGGCGTCGCGCGGGTGTGCCGGGCGATCCGGGTCGCGAAGGATCCGCAGGCAGCGGTTGAGGCGGCCGTCGAGCTTGTCGCGGGCCGCACGGGACCGTTCGCCGTCAGGGCCAGGCGCCGGGACAAGCGGTTCCCGGTCACATCGGCGGAGCTCGCGGTGATGATCGGCACGAGGATCCAGCAGGAGTATGGCCTGCCGGTCAACCTGACATCGCCGGAAACGACAGTATTCGTCGAGGTGGATCAGCACGAGGTGTTCGTATTCACTCAAGGCTGGGCCGGCCAGGGGGGCCTGCCCGTCGGCATGAGCGGTCGGGCGCTGGTGCTGATGTCAGGCGGCATCGATTCGCCGGTCGCCTCCTACCGGATGATGCGCCGCGGCCTGCGCTGCAGCTACCTGCACTTCTCCGGAATGCCGCTGACCGGCCCCGAGTCGGTGTACAAGGCGTACGGCCTGGTCCGTCAGCTCGACCGTTACCAGGGCGACTCGCGGTTGTTTGTCGTCGCGTTCGGGAACGCGCAGCGCCGGCTCGCCTCCTCAGGCGCCGGACGGCTGCAGATCGTGGCCCAGCGCAGGCTCATGCTCAAGACCGGCGCGGCGATGGCCCGCAGGCTTCGGGCCACTGCGCTGGTCACCGGCGATTCGCTGGGCCAGGTGAGCAGCCAGACGCTGGCCAACATCACGGCGCTCGACGACGCGGTGCACCTGCCGATCCTGCGGCCGCTGATCGGCTGGGACAAGACGGAGATCATCCGCGAGGCACGCCGCATCGAGACCCTCACCATCTCGGAACTGCCCGATCAGGACTGTTGCTCGCTGCTCACGCCCCGGCAGGTGGAGACGCGGGCCCGAATCGAAGACCTGCGCCGGATCGAGGCCCGTCTCGAGGCAGATGACCTGGCCGAGGAACTGGCCGCGGCCGCGCAGGAGCACATGCCCGGGGCCGGCTGATCGCGGCCGCGGTCAGCCGTCGGGACCCGGCCGCCGGCTGAAGTGAGGTAGCGCGAGCGTCCAGAGGGCAGCATTGCCCCCGAGCCTCGTCAGGACTCCGCCGCTGGCCCACAGGATCTGGCTCTGCGGCGCGTAGGTGACGTCGGTGACCCCGCTGCCGAAGCTCGACGCGATCGTCGACCAGGTCAGGTGGCCGCTGCCGGTCATCTCGATGATGAGCCCGTCGCCCGCCAGCCCGGAGGACATGGCCGTCGCGACGATCGATCCAGATTCTGCCGCGGCCAGCTGGCCCGCCCATGCTTGCAAGGACGTGTCGAACCTGGTCCAGTACCTGCCATTCCAGTGGGCCAGGACCAGCCTGCCGGTGCCCTGGCGGCTCGCCGCAGTCCCGAGAATCCAGACGTCGTTCTCCGACACGGCCAGAATGTCGTGCCAGCGGGCACCGACCAGCACGCGGCCGGTCCGCACGTGGTGCCAGCCTCGGTGGCCGAAGCGCTCGATCGAGTCGACCTTCGGCCCGGCCGCGATCCCCCAGATGTCGTAGGCCGACAGCGCGCTTGCCCGGTAGATGTCCTTACCGCCGGAGCTGACGGGCTTCCACCTCCGGCCGTTGAAGTGCCAGGTGCCAATGGTGTGATCGCCGCCAGCGGATGTGCCAAACACCCAGACGTTCCGGCTGCTGATCGCGACCACCCCGGTGAGCTGGCCGGACTGGCTCCAGCTTTTGACCAGGGACCAGCGGGAGCCGTTCCAGTGCAGGACGTACTCGCCGTATTCGCTGATCGCCCAGATGTCATTCGGCTTCGGCGCGCTGGCGCCGCTGATGAAGTTGGTCAGCCCGGCAGGCAGTGCCGAATCATGCCAGGTTCCGCGAGCCAGGAACATTGCCACCGGCGAACTCTGTCCGCCGGGATTTGTTCCGCCGAACGCCCAGACCACGTGGCCGACCGTCAGGACCTCGGAGTATCCGGACGCGTTGGGAATCTGGCCGTAGTGCAGGTTCACCGCCATGCGCCATTGCGGGCTCACGATTGCCGCGTGCTGCACGGTGGCGCGCTGCACTTCCGCCCGCCCCGCCGCCGGACTCAAGATCATGGCAGGCAGAATGGCCACGGCAGCCGCACCGAGCGAGCGGTACCTCGGCATTTCATGCCTCCGCGCGGGGCCAGAACAGGTAGCCCGCAGTTGCGCAACGTTAAGGTCAAGGCTTGCACAAAATACCGGGTGAGGGGCAGTAGTGCGGCCCGGTTCTGTTGATGTTTCTTCCCGTTCGCCGCCAAGCCGCGGTTGGCTGGCCACGCGCTTGTGGCACGCTGAGGCGATGCGCATAGGCCTGCAGATCCCCGACTTTCAGGGTGCCGGCGGTCCTGAACACCTCGGGCGACGACTCGCCGAGGTTGCCCGCACCGCCGACGATGCCGGATTCTCCAGCATCGCAGTGATGGATCACTTCTTCCAGATCGGCCCTATCGGCCCGCCCGAGCACGACATGCTCGAGGCTTACACCACACTCGGATACCTGGCAGCGTGCACATCCAATGCTCGGCTGCTGACTCTGGTCACCGGCGTCGTCTACCGGCATCCCGGCGTCCTCGCCAAGATTGTGACGACGCTGGATGTGCTATCGGGCGGCCGGGCCTGGCTGGGCATCGGCGCGGCCTGGAACCAGGAGGAGAGCCAGGGACTTGGCATTCCGTTTCCGCCCGTGGCCGAGCGGTTCGAGCGGCTCGAGGAGACTCTGCAGATCTGCCTGCAGATGTGGAGCGGTGACGAGTCGCCGTTTACTGGCCGGCACTACCAGCTGGAGCGTCCACTCAATAGGCCAGCAGCCCTATCCAGGCCGCACCCGCCGATCATGATCGGCGGCGGAGGTGAGCAGAAGACGTTGCGACTGGTGGCCAGATACGCCCAGGCCTGCAACCTGTTCTCCGGCCCCGACCTCGGCCGGAAGCTCGACGTGCTCCGCGCCCACTGCGAGGCCGAGGGCCGCGACTACGACGAGATCGAGAAGACCTGCTACTTCATCTTCGATATGGGGGAGCGCGGCGAGCGCGCGAGCGAGGTCGTCGATCGGCTCGGCCAGCTGGCCGAGCTGGGCTTCGGGACTGCGATCGGGGCGGTCGCCAACGTCTGGACGCTGGCCCCGCTTGAGGTGATAGGCAGCCAGGTCATCCCGGCGGTCGAGGCGCTCTGACCG
>JASHUE010000705.1:0-8128 GCA_030040195.1 Streptosporangiaceae bacterium
CACGACGAGCGGCCCGAAAACCGGCTCTTGCACCACGCCGATCAGCGTCTCCACCCCTCCTGCCAGCATCGGCTGTACCAGTACCCGCTGCAGGGCAGGCCCGAACTGCGAGGCCAGCTCGTGGTACGCGCCGGTCACCTCGTCGGGCGTGCGCAGGTCCAGCTTGACCGCGCCGGCGTCGGTCTTGTGCACGAGCCCGGCCACCTCGGCCTTGAGCACGACGTGCCCGCCGAGTTCCGCTGCCGCCGTCAGCGCGTCATCCGGCGTCGTGACGGCGCGCGTCGTCACCATCGGGATGCCATAGCTCGCCAGCAGCTGCACCGCGTCGGGGTCGGCGAGCCAGCCGCCGTCCGGGTTCGCGGTCAGGAACGCCGAGACGATGGCTCGGGCGCCGACCCTGTCCAGGTCGGTGAACTCGGGCAGCCGGCCGTGGTCGCGGTCGCGCCAGGCCCGGTAGCGGGTGGCATGGCCGAGAGCCCGCACCGCACCCTCGGGGTAGCCATACGCAGGCAACCGGGGCTCGCTCTCACTTTCGGGTTCGGCGCCGCCCGGGCCGAGCAACCGGACCGACTCGGTCTGATCCAGCAGCACGGCGGCCATGGGCTTAGCGACCTGCGCGCCTGCGATGGCCGTCCTCAGGTCGGCGATCGCGGTAGGCACGCCGATCGCGACGACCGCGTCGACCGAATCATCCGCGGCAACCTCGCGCAAGCAGGCGCCGAACACCTCGGTGCTCACGCCGGCCGTCGTATCCACTGGTCCGGCAACGGCCGCTCCGGACGGCAGCAGTCGCGCCAGCCGCCCCTGCGTCTCGGCGCTCAGGATGGCAACGGTCAGGCCGACGTCACCGCACGCGTCAGCGGCGAGCACCCCGGCACCGCCTGCGTTCGACACGATCGCCACACGAGATCCGGTCGGCAGGGGCTGGCACGAGAGGAGGGCCGCTGTATCCACGAGCTCGCCCAGGCTGTCCGTGGCAATGATCCCGGCCTGGCCGAACAGGGCTTCCTGGGTCACGAGAGGCGTTGCGGTGGCGGCGGTGTGCGACGCTGCGGCGCGCTGGCCGGCCACCGAGCGACCTCCGATCACGGTGAGCACCGGAATCTGCCGGCCGACCCTCCTGGCCGTCCGGGCGAAGGCGCGCGGATTACCGAATGACTCGACGTACAGGATCGCAAGCCGGGTCTTTCCGTCCTGCTCCCACCAGGTCAGCAGGTCATTGCTTGAGACGTCGTACTTGTCGCCGACCGAGGCGAAGGAGGTAACGCCGATGCCGAGCCTGGTGACATGCTCCATCAGCGCGACGCCGACGCCGCCCGACTGGACGACCAGGCCGGCAGTGCCCGGCGGCGGCGTCCGCGCCGCGAACGTGGCGTTGAGGCGCTCGCTTGGCACGGCGACGCCGAAGCAGTTAGGGCCGACCAGCCGCATCCCGTACCGGCGGCAGATCGCGACTAGGTCCGCCCCGCGCGGCCCGAGGCCAGCGGTGATGACCACCAGGGTGTGCACGCCCCGGCGACCGCACTGCTCGGCCGCCTCGGTTACCTCGGCGGGCGGCACAGCGATCACCGCGAGATCCACGTCGTCCGGCAGTTCCAGCGGCGAGGTCATGGCCGAGAGGCCCTCCATCGAGCCGCCGTGCAAGTTGACGGGGTACACGGGCCCGGCAAAGCCGCCGGCGACGATGTTGTGCAAGATCTCGCGGCCGACCGACCCGCGGTGCCGGCTCGGGCCGATCACCGCGACCGAGGCGGGCTGGAGCAGGTGGCGCAGGCTCGCCACCTCGGCGCGGCTGGCCCGTTTCGCGACCGCGTCCAGGTAGCTATCGAACCGCTCGTCGTCAACGGCCGGCAGCGGGAACGTCAGCTCAATGACACCGTCGGCGAAGTGACGCTCGACCGGCAGGCCCGCGTCCTTGAATACCTGTTGCATGGCGTAGTTATCCGGCAGTGTCTCGGCCTCGAACGCGACCAGGTTCCGCTGTCGGCCCAGCGACACCAAGTACTCGAGCAACAGGGTCGCCACGCCCCGGCCGTGCATGTCATCGGACACGGCAAACGCGATCTCGGCCCGCCCCGGCGTGCCCGTGGCCTCCCAGCCGGCCGCCCCCACAAGCTTGCCGCTGAGCAAGGCCAGCAGCGCGACATGGTCGGGCGCCGGGGGCCGGCAAAGACGCTGCGCTTCTCGTTCCGGTGCCCGCGAGCTGAGGCTGAAGAACCGGAAATAGGCGTTATCGGGTGACAGCTTCGCGTGCATCTCGCGTACGGCATCGGCGTCCTCAGGCCGCGCCTGCCGGATCTCGACGGTGCTGCCATCCGCGAGCAGCGCGTAGGTCGCCTCGCCGGCGTTCGCGATGATCGCGCCGCCACCGCCTGCGTCCCGGTCGTGCCATGCCTGCACCATCGCCAGTCTCCCTCTGCTGGGCCCGGACAATCATGTCCAGCATGCCGGATAGACGTAAACCCAGCTGAGGGCCGCGGCCTTCAATCGGGGGACTTTTGGCCCCTAGCCCTCGCGAGCACCAGGTGCCAGCATCGGGCGCCTGCGTGGTTACTCAGCTGCCTTGCCGCTCTTCTTGCCGGACGACGACTTGCTGCCGCTCGTCGCAAGCAACGGCGCGGTCGCCTTGAGGACGTCCTCGGCGAACTTGCGCTGACTGGCAAGCAGCTGCTCAGCGAAGTCGTATGCGCTCTTCACCAGGTCCTCCGGCTTGGGCAGCTTTTCAGCGGCGTTCAGGCTGTCCGCGAAGGGCAGGTTCAGCTCAGGCAGCTCCGGCTTCATCGACTGCACGGCGCTGGACCAGCGCTCGATCGCGTCCACGACCGCCGCCTGGCTCCTGCGAATGGCGTTCAGCACGTCCTCCTGGAACTCCTGCCCGATGCTCGGCTCGGCCATTTCTCCTCCTCAGGACCGGGATTTGCGATTCCCCGAGATACCTCGTCTTGCTCAATATAACTAGCGTACGTTCGCTGTGTCAAGCAGACGAAGTCAGGCCCGGCTACGGGCCCGGACATACTCGCCCGGTGCGTCGCCAGCCGGCGGGAACGCCGCGCTGCCCATCGACGGCGGGTCGACCCGCGCTCCCGCCCGTGCGCCGGCCCAGTCGGCCCAGTCCTCCCACCAGGACCCAGGTTCGTGGCTGGCCGCCGCTCGCCATTGCGACGCCTCGCCCGGGTATTCATCCGCGGTCTCCAGCCAGGCCTTCGGGCCCGGCGGGTTGACGATCCCGGCGATGTGACCGCCGCTGGACAGCACGTACCGGACATCTCCCCCGAGCAGTCGGGTCGCCTGGTAGGAGGCGGTCCACGGCACGATGTGATCGTTGACGGCGCCGACCACGTAGGCGTCGTTCTTGACATTGGCCAGGGAGAGCCGCCGGCCGGCGAGCTCCATGACGCCGTTAGCGAGTTCGTTCCTCACATACAGGCAGCGCAGGTAGAACGCGTGCATGGCGGCAGGCATGCGGGTGCTGTCGGCATTCCAGGCCAGGATGTCAAAGGCAGGCGGCTTCTGGCCGAGCAGCCAGTTCGAGACGACGTAGCTGAAGATCAGGTCATTGGCCCTGATCACGTCGAAGGCGGCTGCCATCTGGCGGCCTTCGAGGTAGCCGGTCGCGTTCATCTGGCGCTCCAGCCTGGCTACTGTTTGCTCATCAGTGAACGCTCCGAGCACCCCCGGCTCGGAGTAATCGAGCATCGTGTTCAGCAGGGTGACCGAGCCGAGGCGATCGTCTCCGGTGTCGGCCAGGTAGGCCGCGAGCATCGCGGTCAGGGCGCCGCCGAGGCACAGCCCGACGATGTCGATCCGCGGCGCCCCGGTGATGTCCTGGATGACGTCAAGGGCCTGCCGCGGGCCGTGAATGAGGTAGTCGTCCAGGGTGACTCCGCGCATGGAGGCGTCCGGGTCGCGGTAAGAGATCGCGAACACCGTCCGCTCGTGCTGCACAGCCCACTCGAGGAAGCTGCGGCCCGGCGCCAGGTCCATGATGTAGTACTTGTTGATCCACGGCGGGCTGGCCAGCAGCGGCACTTCGCGGACCTGGGGCGTCTGCGGTGCGTACTGGAGCAGTTCCATCAGGTCGTTCCTGAACACCACTTTTCCGGGTGTGGCCGCAAGGTTGAGGCCGAGCGTGAACGGCCGGGTGTCCACCTGACGCGGCATCCCGCGGTTGGTAAGCAGGTCGCTGACCATGTTGCGAGCACCGGCGAGGAGGCTGAGGCCGCCGGTGTCCAGAGCGTGCTTGAGCGCGGCCGGATTGGTGGGCAGGAAATTGACCGGCGCGAGTGCATCCGCCAAAAAGTCGGCCGCGAGCCGAGCCTTCGCGTCCTGGTGCCGATCGCCCTGGCCGGCCGTCAGCAGGTCGGACAGCAGCCGGCTGCCCGCCAGATAGGACTGCCGCAGCGCAAAGTAGAACGGGTTGCCGCTCCAGGCCGGATCGGCGAATCGTTTGTCGGGCGGCGCGGCCGGATCTCGCGGCGGGCCGAGCCAGATGCCGGCGGCGTCCGGGCCAATGGCGGCCAGACTCCGCCAGTAGCGGGTCACCGCCTCCGCGACCTCCGGCCGGCGGGACATGGCGCGGCCCAGCACGCGCAGCATGGCCTCCCCGAAGCCGGCGATGTCGACGGAACCGAACGCCGCCGCCTCGGGCCCGATCAGGCCGGCCTCTGCCTCGCCGGGCAGCGACTCAGGCTCCGAAGTCGTCATGCGAGTGCCTCCTGTCATGTTCCGCCGGTCGGCCGGGTCCCGCTCGGCCCGGGGTCGCCGGGCCGAGGCGCGCCCCGGCCGCTCTCACTGCCGCTCGAAGATCGCCGCGATGCCCTGGCCTCCGCCGATGCACATCGTGGTCAAGGCGTAACGCCCGCCTGTGCGTCGCAGTTCGTGCAGGGCCTTGACTGCCAGGATGGTGCCGGTAGCGCCAATCGGATGGCCGAGCGAAATGCCGCTGCCGTTGGGATTGGTACGTTCCGCCGGCAGCCCGAGCTCGCGCGCGACCGCCAGCGCCTGGGCCGCGAAGGCCTCGTTGACCTCGAACACGTCGATATCGTCGACCTTCAGGCCGGTGCGCTCCAGCACTGCGCGCACGGCCGGCACCGGGCCCATGCCCATGATCCGAGGCTCCACGCCGGCGTGCGAGTACCCGACCAGCCGGCCGAGCGCGCTCGCCCCGTGCTCCTCCGCATAGGAACGGCTGGCCAGTACCACCGCGCCGGCCGCGTCGTTGATGCCTGAGGCGTTCCCGGCCGTGACGCTGCCATCGGCACCGAACGCCGGGCGGAGCCTGGCCATGTCGTCGACGCTCACATCCGTCCGGACGTGCTCGTCAGTGTCCACGATCACAGCGCCTTTGCGGCCGGCCACTTCGACCGGCACGATCTGGTCACTGAAGTAACCGGCCGCAGCGGCGGCCGCTGCCCGGCGATGGCTCTCGGCCGCGAGCTCGTCCTGGCTTTCCCTGGACACGTGGAACTCGGTCGCGACATTCTCCGCGGTGACGCCCATGTGACAGCCATCGAATGGGTCGGTCAGCGCGCCAACCATCGCGTCGATCACCATGCCGTCCTGCATCCGCTGGCCCCATCGCATCGCGGGGAGCCAGTACTGACCGCGGCTCATGACCTCGGCACCGCCGGCCACCGCCGCTTCGCAGTCGCCGAGCGCGATGGCTTGCGCCGCGGACACGATCGCCTGCAGCCCGCTGCCGCAGAGCCGGTTGACGGTGAACGCCGGCGTAGCGGTCGGCAGGCCGCCGTTGACCGCTGCCACCCTGGACAGGTACATGTCCCTGGGCTCGGTGTGGATCACGTTCCCGAACACGACGTGGCCGACGTCGTCCGGCTCAACGCCGGACCGGGTGACGGCCGCCCGTACGACAGTCGCGGCGAGATCGCAGGGCGGAACGGCCGCCAGGCCGCCGCCGAACTTGCCGATGGCGGTACGAACCGCCGACAGCACCAGGACATCTCGTGAGTCATTCATCGTGACCTCACATGTCCAGTCCGCCGTTGACGGCCCAGATCTGGCCGGTGATGTACGCGGACTCGTCAGCGGCGAGGAACCCTACGACGCGCGCGATCTCCTCGGGCGCGCCCAGG
Source organism: Streptosporangiaceae bacterium (assembly GCA_030040195.1). Taxonomy (GTDB): domain Bacteria; phylum Actinomycetota; class Actinomycetes; order Streptosporangiales; family Streptosporangiaceae; genus JAJYUU01. Next base: position 6,093 of record JASHUE010000705.1, read on the forward strand.
CGGCCGACCGGGATCTGGCCGCGGATCCGCTCGAGCAGCTTGTCGGGAATCGTCGCCAGCATGTCCGTGGCGATGAACCCGGGCGTGACGGCGTTGACGGTCAGCCCGACGCCGTCGCCAACCGGGTGCTGTGCCCGGCTGAGCTGGAAGACGGCCTCCTTGGCCAGCGACTTGGTGAGGCCGAACAGCCCGGACTTGGAGGCCGCGTAGTTCGCCTGGCCGATGTTCCCAGTCTCGCCGATGACCGAGGACACGTTGATGATGCGGCCGGTGCCTCGCTCGAGCATGTGGTCGAGCGCCGCCTGGGCCATGAAGAACGCGCCGGACAGGTTCACCGCTATCACCCGCTGCCAGTCCTCATCAGACATCTTGGCGACGGTCTTGTCGATGGTGATGCCGGCGTTGTTCACCAGGATGTCGAGCCGGCCCTGGCGCTCGATGACCTCGGCCAGGACGCGGCGGCAATCGCCAGCAAGGCCGATGTTTCCCTCGTGTACGGTGATGAGCTGCTCCGGGTAGCTGTCGCTCAGGTCAGCACGCAGCTTCTCCGCGGCCTCGGCGCCGCGCCAGTAGCCCGCGGCCACGCAAGCGCCCGCCGCGGCCAGGCGGCGGCTGATCGCGGCCCCGATCCCCCGCGTGCCGCCGGTGACGAAGGCCACCCGGCCTCGCAGGGTCTCGCCGGTATCACGCTGAACTAACCCGGTGCTGGTGCTGGTCATCGTGGTTCTCCTCTGGTGCTCGTTCGATCCGCCGGACTGGCGCACGGCACCGAGAGACGACCCACACCAACCGCGTACCGCTTCTGCAAACGTGCGTCCGATACTTCGCCGCTGACCCGCCGGGTGAAAGTGACCAAGGTCCCGCGTGCAGGGACCACACGACCCTCATGCAATCTCAGCGGGAAATGGTCGACTGGCGGCGTCCGCGAACCCCCTTAAACCGAGCGCAGGAAGGGCCGGCCATGAGCACGCTCGACTTGTCCAGGCGGCAGTTCGGCATCACGACCGTGTACCACTTCATCTTCGTGCCGCTGACGATCGGTCTGTCCCTGCTCGTGGCCTGCCTCCAGACGGCGTGGCTGGTCAAGAAGGACCCTGCCTACCTGCGGTTGACGAAACGCGCCAAGCAGGAAGGCGCTGATGTCTGACCTGCTGGGCGCGACGGTCGGTCGCAGCGTCCTGCTGGTCACGCATGACCTCGAGGGGCCCAGGCACTTCGATGAGGTGGTCGTGCTGGTGCGAGGCCAGGTCGTGGAGCGCGGTACGCACGCCACCCTGGTCCGTGGCCAGCCGGCGACCAACGGTCGGCCGCTGGCATTGGCGGACGGGCCGATGGGGGAAGGATGAGCAACATGACCTGCGCGCTGCACGTGTCCTGGGACGAGAAGCTGACGGAATACGACTTCGGCCCGCGTCACCCGATGGCACCGATCCGGATCAAGCTCACGATGGAACTCGCCACCGCCTTCGGTCTGCTCAGCCGGGAGCAGGTCGAGGTTGAGGCGGCGCCAGCCGCCTCCGACGCCGAGCTCAAGCTCGTGCACGACCCTGAGTACATCGAGGCTGTGCGATATGCAGGCCGGCTCTGGTCCGAGGACGCCGGCGAGTCAATTGACGCCCGGAGGCTGCTGCGGCATGGCCTCGGTACCGAGGACGATCCGGCCTTCCGGGACATGCACGAAGCCTCGGCCCTGGTGGCGGGGGCCACGCTCGGCGCGGCCAGGGCGGTCTGGGCCGGACGCGCGCGGCACGGAGCGAGCATCGCCGGCGGGCTGCATCACGCCATGCGCGACCGGGCCAGCGGGTTCTGCATCTATAACGACCCGGCAATCGCGATCGCCTGGCTGCTGCAAGAAGGCGCCGAACGCATCGCATATGTTGACATAGACGTACACCACGGTGATGGCGTTCAGGCTGCGTTCTGGAACGACCCGAGGGTGCTGACGATCAGCCTGCACGAGAGCCCGGAGACGCTCTTCCCCGGCACCGGTCGGGCGGGCGAGACCGGCGGGCCGGACGCCGATGGCTCGGCCGTCA
>JASHUE010000706.1:0-2892 GCA_030040195.1 Streptosporangiaceae bacterium
GCGCGATCCGCGCGCTGGCGGAGTACCAGAATCGGCCGGTGTATATCACGAGTGACACATTCAGCGGTGGCGAGTGCTCCAACGGCGCGGCCCTGAGCAGCATCAGCGTCCAGTGGGACGTCTTCAATAGCGTGTTCGTCAACAACCGCGCCGTCGGCTGGGGCGCGAACCCCGCGGCCGGTGGCACGCCCGGCGGCGGCAGTGGCGGGGCGATCTACAACGACGGCTCCGACTACGACACGCTGGTCGCCGGCACGATCATGCGAGACAACACCGCCCGCGAGGGCGGCGGTGCCGTGTTCTTCGTGGTCGACAGCGGCTGGGGCAAGCTTGTGTTCAACGAGTCGACGCTGCACAACAACACCAGCGGGGAGTTCCAGACCTTCCCCGGCATCTACGACAACATCGACGGTCACGACGGCCCGCCGGTGATGATCCACTCCACCGACAACTGAGATCGCCGGCGTCGGCGCGGCCTCAAGGTGGCCGCGCGAGCGAGCGAGCCGGTGGCGGGGCTAGCGTGTCGTGGCCGGGCTAGCGTGTCGTGGCTGGCAGCGCCGCCGCGATGGCCTTGGCCGCATCGAGCGTGACCTGGCTGACCGGGTGCAGCGCCGAAGGCCAGGTCGACAGCTTAGCGATGACGACCTGCCTGGGCCGGTGCACGAACACGTGCTGTCCGTTGATCCCGGCAGCGTAGAAGAAAGGCACCGCGGGCTCGGCCACCCACCAGCAGTTGCGGTAGTGCATGCCGGGCTTGTACCGGAGTGGTTCCTCGACCTCGACGAAGGCCTCCGGACCGTCCGGAGCACCGGCGATGGTGTCCTCGATCCACTGTGAAGGAACGACGTTCCATCCCCGCGAGCGCGTGCCCGCGCCCGCGAACAGCAGGCCGAACCGGCCCAGGTCGCGCAGCGTCGCGCAGATCCCGCCGTCGGCCATGGCGTTGCCGTGGGCATCGACGGTGATCTCCGCGTCGAACTCGGCGCCCATCGGCTGCCAGACCAGCCGGGCGATCAACTCGTGCAGCCGGGCCTGGCCCGCTCGCTCCAGCACCCAGCCAAGCACGTCGGTCAGGATCGAGCGATACCGGAACGAGCCGCCATGCGGGCCGTCGTTGTGCAGCGTCGCGTAGTACCCGAGCGCGTCGGCCGGCCGGGCCTGCGCGCCGTCCGGCCGCCACAGGTAGACCCGCTCATACGTCCGCACGTCGGCCGCCGGGTCGGCGTAGTTCTCATCGAAGTGCGTGCCAGCGCGCATGTCGAGCAGGTCCTGCACGGTGGCGCCCTCGAACGAGGTCCCGGCGAGCTCGGGCACGATCCGCTCGACCCGAGCGCCGGCACCCAGCAGGCCCTGCCCTACCAGGACCCCTGCGACGGTTGAGACCACCGACTTCGATACCGACATCAGCAGGTGGGGGGTGTCCTCGCTCATCCCGTTGAAGTACTGCTCGGCGACGATCCGGCCGCGGTGCAGGACCAGGAAGCCGTCGGTGTAGCTTTCGGCCAGCATCTCGCGGACCGTCAGGTCGCGCTCCCCCGACTGAAACCTGATCTCGGACAGGTCAAGCTCGGCTCGCGGCAAGCGGCGGAGCGGTCCGGCGCCGCGGCTGATCCTGGCAGTGGGGACAAGCTCGCGCAGGTGCTGGAATGACCAGCGGTTGAACGGCGGATCTTGCCAGTTCGCCAGCGTCACCAGGGAGGCCTGCGGGAACGGCGGCGCACCGGACATTAGCTGATGTTCAGTCGCGGGCTGGGCTGCGGTATCGGCCACTAGCACAATTTAGTGGACCTGCGTATTACCGCACGCGTAATGCACGGCTCTGGCCTGAGCTTCCTGGTCCTGGCTACCAGGTGCTCGCGCTCAGAACTGCGCCTTAAGCTCCTCGATGGCCCGAGCGCGCTCCCGGAGTTGGCCGTATGCGGGGCGCTCCCTGATCCGGGCCAGCACCCAGCGCACGGCTTCCGCGCGGTTCGGCGCGATGCCGGCGGTGATCAGCGTGTCGAGCGTCTCCAGGTCCGCGGGCCCGAGCCGGGCCATGACGGGAGTGAGCTCGCCGGGCGCGAACGGGCGGTTCTCGCCCTTCGGGACCTTGAGCAGCAGCCGCATGTGCGGGCCATGATCGCGGCCTTCGGTCTCCGTGACAATCTCCATGACCCTGGCGTCCGGCAGACTCTCAGCCACGTCCTCGCGGAACGTGCGGAACGCTTCGTGATGATCGCGGTGGAAGGCCTCGGCTGTCCGCCTGCCCGCCTCTTTGTCCTCGGGCGCATCGAGGACAATGCGGACCAGGACCTCGCCCGGCTCGACCACGGGGTCATCGCCGTATTGCAGGACGGCGACGCGCTTCACCGGCACATCGGGAAAGCGCCTCGCCACCTCGTTGGTGATCTTGCTCTCGATTTGGGCTGCCGCTTCTCGTTCCATCGTCCTTCGCCCCGTTCGGCGCTGCTGGCAGCGAGGGCGCCAGCAGCGTTTCTCTGGAAATCAGAGTAACAAGAGTTACTCAGATCCGATAGTGGGCTCCGCAACGCAATCAGCGACGGCCCGCCCAACTGCATGGCAGGTGCGCAAGGCAATCAGCCGCGGGCTGTCGCCTGCTGCCTGGTACCCGTAGTGAGCTGCCGGTACAGGGCCTCCGTCTCCGGGTGCGGCTCGCCGCCAGGGGCTATCTCCTCGATCGCATCCAGGCATCGGCGCCAGGCCTCGGCCACGCCCCCGAGATTTCCTGCCGCGTGCTCCGCGCGCATCAGCAGGCGCCACAGTTGCTCGGCCGCGGCCTCAGCGACGAGCCCGGTTCGCGCCGCCCGAGCCGCCGCCCGCCCTGCGCCGGTGGCAAGCTCATACTCCGCCAGCGTCTCGGCTGCATCCACGATCTCGGCCCTGACGGTTTCA
>JASHUE010000707.1:0-3223 GCA_030040195.1 Streptosporangiaceae bacterium
CCGGCCAGTGAGCGAGCCTGCGGGGGCGCAGGTAGCGGCAGGCCCTCAGGAGCGAAGAACGAGCGACGAGGGAAGGGCACCCCGAGCGCGAGCGGGTAATCGAGCGGGTAATAGGGCATGATCGGGCACGCCGAGCGCAATGTCACACTGATGGATAGCCATGCCACCCCGCCCGCACATCCTGGTCGTGAACGGCCGCAAGGTCCGCCAGCCGGTTTTCGTGATCGGCGCCCCGCATTCGGGCGCGGACCTGCTCGGGCGTGCCCTGAAGCAGTCGGCGGGGTTCCACGTGACGATCGGCCAGGACGCGGTGCAGAGCGTGGTCTACGCGTTCGCCCGCAGCCCCTCCATTCAGCGCGGCCGGAGCGACGCCGCAGCCACGGTTATGCGCGATGCCTTCGCCCAGGCCTGGCAGGTGACCGACCACTGCTGCCTGACCTGCTCGCCTGCCTGCCGGGAGGCGGGCGGGGTCAACGGGGCGTCGTGCTGCGTCGCGGAGCGGGACATCGGCAGGTATGGCGACGCGAGCCCTGACCTCATGTACTGCGCCGACGTCCTGGTCGACGCGTTCAGCGACGCGAGGCTGATTCAGATCATCAGGGACGGCCGGGACGTGGTCGCGAGCATGCTGGGCGACCCGCAGGACCTGTCCTGGTTCAAGCCGGGCATCGCCAACGTCGAGACGGAGTTCCCTAACCCGTTCTACGGCATCGAGACCGAGGCGGACCAAGCCGCCTGGCCGAGCCTGTCGGCGGCGGGCAAGTGCGCCCTGCGGTGGCGCGGCTCGGTCCGGGCCATGGCCAGGCTGCGTACCGGCCTGTCGGCCGAGCAGCTCACGACCGTGCGGTACGAGAGCCTGATCAAGCACTCGGTGCAGACGACTTCGGCGCTGGCTCAGTTCGTCGGCGGCCAGATCGCCCCGGTCGACATCCGCCACACCCGCGCTCGCCGCCAGCAACAGCCGGGCCCCGAACCCGGAGCCTGGCGCAAGCTGCTCACCCCCGCGCAGGTCAGCGAAATCGAGATGGTCGCGGGACCTGACCTGGTCCGGGTCGGCTACGGCACCTGAGCCTCGGCGGTGCCAGCGCGGGGGGCGACCCCCGGAACCCCCGCAGTGCTAGCCCCGGGGGACGACCCCCGCAACCCCCGCAGGCACGGGCTCCTGCCGGGCGAACTGCGTGTGATACAAGTCGGCGTACAGGCCGCCGGCCGCGAGCAGGTCCTCGTGCGTTCCCCGCTCAGCGATCTTGCCGGCGTCGACCACCAGGATCTGGTCGGCTTCCCTGATCGTGGACAGCCGGTGCGCGATGACCAGTGACGTCCGGCCGGCCAGCGCGGTCTTCAGCGCCCGCTGGACGGCGGCCTCGGACTCCGAATCCAGGTGAGCGGTGGCCTCGTCCAGCACCACGACCGAGGGGGCCTTGAGCAGCAGCCTGGCGATCGCCATCCGCTGCTTCTCCCCGCCCGACAGCCGGTAGCCCCGGTCGCCGACGACCGTGTCCAGCCCGTCGGGCAGCCCCGACACCAGATCCCAGATCTGCGCGGCCTGCAGCGCGAGAATGAGCTCGGCCTCGGTGCTCTCGGGCCTGGCGTAGAGCAGATTGCTCCTGATCGTGTCGTGGAACAGGTGCGCATCCTGGGTCACGACCCCCACGACGTCGTGCAGCGACTGCAGCGTCACGTCCCTGATGTCCTCGCCGCCGATCCTGACCGCCCCGGAGACGGGGTCGTACAGGCGCGACACCAGGTGCGTGATCGTGGTCTTGCCCGCCCCCGACGGGCCCACCAGCGCGGTGAGCTGGCCGCCGGGCGCGACGAAGCTGACGTCGGACAGCACCGGCTGGCCGGCGCCGGCCTTCTCCGGCGCGGGCAGGGCGATGGACTCCAGCGAGGCCAGCGACACCTCCGACGCGGACGGGTACCGGAAGCTCACGTCGTCGAATTCGATGTCGGGCGCCGCGCCGGCCCGCGGTCCCCGTCCGCCCGGCGCCTGCAACTCGACCGCGTCCGGGCGCTCGGCGATCAACGGCTGCAAGTCGAGTACCTCGAAGACGCGGTCGAAGCTCACGAGTGCCGTCATGACGTTGACCTGCACGTTCGACAGGGAGGTGATCGGCCCGTACAGCCGGCTGAGCAGCAGGGCGAGCGCGACCAACTCCCCGACCTTGATGTCGCCGTTGATCGCGAGCCAGCCGCCGAGGCCGTAGGTGACCGAGGTCGACAGCGTGGCCAGTAGTCCTAGCCCGGTTACCAGCGCGCTACCCCACAGCGCGGTCAGCACCCCGATGTCGCGTACCCGGCCGGACCGGTCGTCGAACAGCGCCTGCTCATCGCGCGGACGGCCGTAGAGCTTGGACAGCATGGCGCCCGCCACGTTGAACCGCTCGGTCATCGTCGACCCGAGGGCCGCGTCCAGCTGCATCGACTCCCTCGTCAGCCGCTGCAGCCTGCGGCCCACCCGGCGCGCCGGGAACAGGAAGATCGGGATCAGCACCAGGGCCACGACGGTGACCTGCCAGGACAGCAGGAACATGGCGGCCAGCACGAGGATCAGCTGCAGGCAGCTGGAGACCACCGACGACAGGACCGAGGTCAGCGCCTGCTGGGCGCCGATCACGTCGCTGTTCAGCCGGCTCACCAGGGACCCGGTCTGGGTCCTGGTGAAGAAGGCGATCGGCTGCCGCTGCACGTGCCCGAACACCTCGGTGCGCAGGTCGTAGATCAGCCCTTCACCTACGCGCGAGGTGAAGTACCGCTGCAGCACCGACAGGAACGCATCGAAGATCGCGAGCCCTGCGACCGCGCCGGCCACCCAGAGCACCACGCGGACGTCCCGGCGGAGGATCCCGTCGTCGATGACCACGGCCAGCAAGAGCGGGTAGCTCACGTTGACGACGGCGTCTAGCGCGGCCGCGAGCAGGAAGACGGCCAGGTCTAGCCGGTATGGCCGGGCATATCCGGCAATCCTCCGCACGGTGCCTGGCTTGAGTTTCTGCTGCGTCACCGACGGATCGCGGGAGAACCCGCGCATCGCGTGCCACTGCATCTGCATGGTCATGTTCGGTGAACCTAGCAGCGGGCGCGGATCATCCCGTCTTTGCTATCGGCGAACTGCGGGGAACGAGGTCGGGGCCCCGGCCGGCCCTGTCTGCGCGCGTGCGCGCAGTGCCTACCCGGGGGGACGACCCCCCGTAGCCCCCCGCATATTACGCAACAGTGCTCA
>JASHUE010000708.1:0-15230 GCA_030040195.1 Streptosporangiaceae bacterium
GACCTCGACCTCGCGCTGTTGCAGGCCCTGGCCACAGACGCGCGACAGTCGCAGCGAGCGCTGGCGCGACGGATCGAGATGTCCGCGCCGGCCGTGGCGGACCGGCTGGCCCGGCTGGAACGCAATGGCGCGATCCGCGGCTACAGGGTCGACGTGGACTGGGCCGCGCTCGGCTATCCAGTGGTCGTCTACCTGGCGGTGACCGCCGGGCCGGGCATGGACCTGAGCGAGATCATCAAGGCGATCCAGGCGCTGCCCGAGGCCGAGGACATGACCGTGGTCACCGGCGGACTGGATCTGCTGGTTCGTCTGCGCGTACGCGACCACGCGCACCTGCGCGAACTCCTGCTGACGGAGATCTTCCAGATCAACGGCGTCCAGCGGACCGAGACGTTCCTGTCCCTGGCCGACGTCGAGCCCGACAACTTCACCGCCGCGATGCTGGAGCAGATGATCCAGCGCCGCAGCGACGCCAGGAAGGCCTGAGCAGGAGCGCTGGGCCGGCCTCGCGGCCGCCGAGCGACCCGGAGCGCCGGATATACCACTTCATCGGAGGACAGCCAGGTGACCAGTAGCAACCCGGCGGGTGGCCGGCCCGACGCACACGGCGTCGGGCAGCCAGGATTTGTCGCACGGAACGGCTTGTACACACCCCAGCAGGCCGCTGAGGCCCAGGAAGTCGCCAGCAAGATCCGCGAACTCGATCTGCGCACCGTGCGGCTGGTTGTCGTCGATCAGCATGGCGTGCCGCGCGGCAAGGCTCTGTCGCCCGGGGTCGCGATCGCCGCGATGAGCAACGGCCTGGACTTCTCCGGCGCCATCTACAGCCTCGACACCGGCAACCAGGTGTTCGTCCCGGCCTTCGCCGCCGGCGGCGGATTCGGCATCGACGAGTTCACCGGTTTCCCTGACATCGTGCTCGTTCCGGACGCATCTACGTTCCGCGTCCTGCCCTGGGCCGACCGGACCGGCTGGATGCTGTGTGATACCTACTTCTCCAACGGCCACCCGCTGCCGCTTGACGGTCGGGGACTGATGCGCCGGATGCTGGCCGATCTCGGCGACGCCGGTTTCGACTACCTGGCCGGGATCGAGGTCGAGTACTACATCGTCAAGGTCGACTCCGAGCACATAGTCCCCGACGACGCCGGGTTCACGCCGCCGCCACCACCGGTCAGCGTCTTCGAGCGCGGCTACCAGTACCTGTCTGAGGTGCGGCTGGACAGCGTGGCGGGCACGCTGGAGGCGATCCGCGACGGTCTGGCGGCCGTCGGCCTGCCACCCCGCTCAATGGAGGACGAGTGGGGGCCGGGCCAGATGGAGTTCAGCTTCAGCCCGATCGGCGGTCTGGCCGCCGCCGACGCCGTAGTCCTCTTCCGGTCCGCGGTCAAGCAGATCTGCCAGCGCCGTGGCCTGCTGGCCACGTTCATGTGTCACCCGGCCCTGCCGAACTTCTTCCCCTCGGGCTGGCACCTGCACGAATCGCTGATTTCCCGGCAGGACGGGGGGAACGCATTCGCCAGCGTGGACGACTACCTGTCCACGACGGGCCGGCAGTTCGTGGCCGGGCTGCTCGACCACTCCCTGGCAATGGGCGTCTTTGCCACCCCGACCGTCAACGGGTACAAGCGGTTCCGGCCGTACTCGTTCGCGCCCGACCGGGTGTGCTGGGCCCTGGAAAACCGGGGCGCGCTGGTCCGGGTCCAGGGCGCGCCCGGCGACGCCAACAGCCACGTCGAGATGCGGATGGGTGAGCCCGCCGCCAACCCGTATCTGTACATGGCGGCAAACATCGCCGCCGGGCTGGACGGAATCCGCCGCGCTCTGAATCCGCCGCCACCGGTCGAGGCCGACCCGTACGTGACCGAGAACGTTCCGCTCCCGGCATCGCTGGCGCAGGCCATCGGCGCGCTTGACGGCGACGAGTTCTACCGCAAGGCGTTCGGCGACACCCTGGTCGACTACCTGCTGCAAATGAAGCGGTCCGAGGTCGGCAGGTACGAGGCGGCCGTGGCCGATAACCCGCCGCCCGAGGGCCAGAACATCAGCGACTGGGAGATGCGGGAGTACTTCGAGTTCTTCTGACCGGCGGCGAGGAGGACCGCGATGACACTTCAGCACATCGTGCTGTTCAGCTTCCCGCGCGATCTCAGCGGCGGCGAGGCCGCGCAGATGCGGGAGATGGTCGCGTCCTGGCCCGCTCAGATCGGCCTGATGACGAAGTGCCGACTCGGCACGGACTTGACCGGCGCGCGGACGCGAGGCTATTCCTACCTGCTGTACACCGAGTTCCCCGATGTCGACACCATGCACGCCTACCGGGCCCATCCCGTGCACCTGGAGTTCATGGACTGGCTCAGCGAGCGCGACTGCACCCCGCTGGCCTTTGACTACCTGCTGGATGAGCAGACGGTGCTCATGACTGAACCGGCGAAGACGACGACGGATTTACCAGCCGGTCCGCAGGACCGGCTAACCGGCTAGCCAGACCCGCTGGCCGGAATATGGACCGGAATGAGAGAGGACCGGAGCCATGGCCAAGACCAGTCCCGATCTGATAGTCGGCGCCGCCACCGGCGAACTAGCGCACGGCTCACTGCGCCTGTGGGATGCGATCGCGATATCGGTGTCGGTGCTCGCGCCCGGCATGGCGATGCTGCTGAACGTCTCGGGCGTCGCCACCACGGCCGGCGGATCCACTCCGCTGGCCTTTGTGCTCGGCGGCATCGCCTGCCTTGCCCTGGCGTTCGTGGTCATCGGCTTCACCCGCCGGATGGCCTCGGCCGGGTACGCCTATACCTACGCCAGCCGCAGCCTCGGCCGGGAAGCCGGGTTCATGGCCGGCTGGCTGTACTTCTTCGGGTTCATCTGCTTCGTGCCGATGACGATGTCGGGCGTCGGCTACCTCGCCACCGACCTGCTCGGGATCGGGACCGGATGGTGGATCGCGTTCTTCTTCCTCGGCATGGTCCTGTTCGTCCTGCTGTCGGTGGTCAGGATCAAGGTCACCACCAGGGTGCAGCTGATCGTCGGGATCGCCACCGTGGCCATCATCGTGCTCGTCGACCTGATCACCACCTCCAAGGGCGGCCTGCACGGCCAGGCGGCGGGCGCGTTCACCTTCGGCCACACCCTCACCGGCGGGTTCAACGGCGTCTTCTACGGCATCATCCTCGGCGTTACCTCCTACATCGGGTTTGAGACAGCCGCCGACTTCGGTGAGGAAACGGCCCAGCCCCGCAAGTACATCCCCATCGCCGTGATCGTCGCGACCCTATTCGCCGTCATCTTCTACGTCTGGACCACCTACTCCGAGACGATCGGCTTCGGGCTGGCGAACGGCTCGAAGTTCGCGAACGACCCGGTCGCGCTGCAGACGATCGCGACCACGTTCGTCGGCTCCTGGCTCGGAACGCTGGTCCTGATCGGCGGAATGTGCTCGGCATTCATCGTCTGCGTCGCCTGCGCGACCGCCGCCGCCCGCACCCTGTTCGCGATGGGCCGGGAGGGCGTGCTGCCCCGCGCGTTCGCCCGGACCCACCACCGGTTCAAGACGCCGGTGAACGCCGTGCTGACGGTCACGATCGTCTCGGTGCTCATGGCCCTGCTCATGGGCTACCCGCTCTACGACAGCGCGTTCGGCCGGCCGTTCAGCAACTACTACTTCTGGGCGACGGTCGGCACCCTGGCGATCATCGTCGTCTACGCGATGCTGTGCTTCGGCGGCATCGTGTTCTTCTACCGGACGAGGGCTACACGCCGCTGGAACCCGATCGTGCATGTCCTCGTTCCGCTGATCGGCGCGGCCGTCTTCGGCGCCGCCCTGTACGGCTCGATCTACCCGGCTCCGCCAGGGATCCTCAAGTGGACCCCTTACGTCGCCGGCGTCTGGCTGGTGCTGGGCATCGGCGTGCTGCTGTGGCTGCGCGCGCGGCGGCCAGAGTCGGTAGCCCAGATCGGCTCGATCCTCGGCGAGGAGGGCGGCGTCGAGGCCGCCGTGCTCGACAAGGCGTGACCGCAGCGTCCGGTGCCAGGCTCGCGCTGATCGATCACCACGTGCATGGGGTCGTCACCACCGAGCCTGACCGTGAAGGCATTGAGTCGATGCTGACGGAGGCGGCGGTGCCCGGGCTGCCGGGTACCACCGCCTTCGACACCCAGCTCGGCTTTGCGGTGCGCCGCTGGTGCGCCCCGCTGCTTGACCTGGATCCGCTGGTGCCCGCCGCCGCGTACGTTCGCCGGCGGCTGGAGATCGGCGGCCGCGAGAGCGCGCGCCGGCTGCTCACGGCGGCGCAGGTCGACGCCTGGCTGGTCGACACTGGCTACCAGAGTGATGCCGTCACGACCCCAGCGGAGCTGGCCGAGCTGAGCGGGACCCCCGCGCGGGAGGTCGCCCGGCTTGAGTCCATCGCGGAGCGGGTGGCCGACTCGGGCGTGAGAGCCCACGGTTTCGGTGACGCGCTGACCGACGCCGTGCGAGAGGCTGCGGGCGCCGCCGTCGGCTTCAAGTCGATCGCCGCCTACCGCGGCGGGCTCAGCCTCGAGGCGGCCCGCCCCCGGCCCTCCGAGATCGCCGCCGCGGCCGGCCGCTGGATGCGCGAGGTCGAGCACGCAGGATCCGCACGGCTGGAAGACCAGATCCTGATCCGGCACGGGATCTGGGCCGCGCTCGACACCGGCCGGCCGCTGCAGCTGCACACCGGCTACGGCGACGCCGACTCGCGGCTGCACCTGGCCGATCCGTCCCTGCTGCACGACTTCCTCGCGGCCAGCCAGCACACCGGGACCGCAGTCATCCTCCTGCACTGCTACCCCTACCACCGGCAGGCCGGGGCCCTGGCGAACCTGTTCCCGCACGTCTACATGGACGTGGGCGAGGCGCTGAACCACGTCGGCGCTCGGTCGGCGGCCGTACTGGCCGAGGCGCTGGAGCTCACTCCGTTCCACAAGATGCTTTATTCCTCCGACGCGTTCGGTCTGCCTGAACTCCATTACCTGGGCGCGGCCGGGTTCCGCCGCGACATCGGCACCGTGACGGGCGCGTTCGTTGCCGAAGGCGCCTGGTCCGCCGACGACGCCGAACGCGTCAGCCAGATGATCGGCGCCGACAATGCCCGGCGCGTCTACAAGCTGGCGTCTGGCTGACCCTCTCCGCGCGCCCGGCAGGGCTGGCCGGCTACTCGCCGCAGGAGCCCTCGGGGCTGGCAGGCGGCACGTCAAGGGCGGGGTTGCGGTCGAAGAAGCCGGCCGGCCGCAATGCAAAGCCAACCCGCTCGGCCGGCATCACCGGCCAGTCCTCAGGCCGGGGGATGTGGTGGCTCCCGAGCGTGTACCAGAGCACGAGGTCGGCGTCTTCGGTCGGCCGGTCGGCCCGGGTCCAGGCGGGCAGCCCGCTGGACCCCGGATCCTGGTTCGGGTAGTCCCCGGCCGGATAGCGCTCGGCCGGGTCAAACGGCGTCACCCACAGGTGCTGCGTCATGAACCCGGCCCGGCTCAGGATCGGCGCGCCGGGCTGGGCGAACGGCAGCACGTTGCTGCCGGGGACCAGCTTGTAGCCAACCGGCTCGCCGAGGCGGCCGCTTGCATGCGGGTTCACGACCAGCCAATAGCGCGCTTTCAGCGGGTCGACGCGGCGCTGCGCCTGCAGCTCGGAACCGAGCAGCCGGCGCCGGGTGACGAACGCGTTGCTGGCCGGGTTGTCAGGCCCGGGTGGCGCGGGCTCCGTGTCGACCTCGTAGACCGAGTTCCCGGTCCCATCCACCGTCATATGCAGCCGTACGCAGAAGAAATGCTGGTGGTAAGGGGCGAAGACCCCGTCGTCGACCCGCGTGCCGTAACTGGGCGCCGCCTGTCCGGGGGCCAGGCCGGAGGTGAGCATGACGCCGGTGAGCCTAACCTCGGCCTCGATGCTGCCGTCCAGACCGAAGTACCAGTAAAACGCGTACTCATAGTTGCCGATGGTGACGACCGAGCTCACCACCAGGCGGCGGGCTCGCCGCACCTCGACGCGGCCCGAGACGGCGTCGTAGTGCTTCCAGAGCAGCCCCGCGTCCTCCTCGTGCAGGCAGATGGCGCGGGGGATCGTGTTCGGCTGACCCAAGCTGTCGCACAAGTCCACGTCGAAGTACCTGATAGAGCCCAGGCAGTCGCAGCCGAGGGCCAGCGAGTTCGTCAGCGGGCCGAGTCCGTACTCGCCGACGTCGAAAGCGTTCGTCCAGCAGTGCGGCGGGCGCGGATCCGCGTACGGGATGACCAGCTCGGCGAACGAGGCGCGGTAGCAGATCGGGCGCTCGCGGCCCTGGTCGAGATAGCGGATGTGGTGCAGCACGAGACCTTCCCTGGGCGAGAAGCCGACCAGGAAACGCCACCGCTGCCATGCCACCTCGCGGCCGGTGACGGTGAAGCTGACCCCCTCGGGCTGGTGCACCTGCAGCGGCTTAAGGTCGGCGCGCAGCGGCCCGATCCGCTCCGGCACGTAGTCTCCGCGACCGGGGGCGAGCGGCGTCACGCCGTAGTCATCAACGCGGACCACCTGCATCGCCGCCAGGTCTACAAGCGCGTAGAGGCCCTCCACCGGCCGTGCGTACGGGTTGTCGCCCGGCTCGGCCAGGTAGAACGAGAGCGTCCAGGCGATTCGGCGCCCGGTGAATTCCGCCGGCGTAAACGTGCCGATGCCCCACGCCTCGATGAGTACCTGCTCCGGGCTGGAGATCCCGCGCCGGGCCAGCCCGGCCAGGTATCGCGGATCCGCCCGCACCGTGCTCTCGCACTCGGCGAACTCCTCAGGGCCGATGGCTGGCTGCACGCCAGCGACCAGGCGCCTGCTCACGATTTGCCGGCCGGACAGCGCAACGATGGTCTCGTGCGTCGCGCCCTCCCCCGGCTCGAACGTGACCACCTGAGCCTGCCGACGCGGTGCTGCGCCCGGCCGCCAGGCCAGTACCTCCGCCCGAGGCGGCTCGCGCAGGCTGACATCGACGATCCTGGTGGTCGGGCTCACGTGCCCGGCGCTCCGCAGCACAGCCAAGACCTCGCCCAGCTCCTGGCGGGTCAGCGGCTCCAACGGGTGGCGCCCGGCCTCGCCTGGCACCGTCACGGCCTGCGCCTGCACGGTCCGGTTCCGCGTCCGCCCCGACGGTGTGCGGCAAGGACTCCGGCACCGTTAACCACCACCGCAGTGTCGCACATCCCGTACTCGACCATCAGGGCCAGTTCCCGCGCCAGAATGGGGTCCGGGTTGCACGGCGTGGCCCCGTCGGTGCGGCCGCGATCGTCGTGCCCGACCTGACCGCGGCCGGGCGCTACCGGTAGGACAGCGTGGAGTAGCGCAGGGTCTTGGCCTGGTGCGGATCGTGACCGTAGATCATCGAGGCGCTTTCCCGCTTGGCCAGGTCACGCAGCGCCAGCGCGGAAACCTTGGCCCTCTCCGGGTCGGCCTGGCCGCCCCACGCGTCGTGATCGTAGTTCTCCTGGCAGTAGACCGCGTCCCCGCAGATGATCATGTTGCCGGTCTCGGGCAGGCGTACCAGCACGGACTGATGCGCGGGTGCGTGACCCGGCGTGGGGATCACCTCGACACCGGGGAACAAGGTGGTCTCGCCGTCGATGAGCTCGTAGCTCAGCGCGGGCAGGTTCCAGTACTGGTTCGGGAACGAGGGATTGTCCTTGGCAAACTCGTAGTGCTCGCGCTGGACGAAGAAGGTCGCATCCTTCAGCAGGTCGTTATTGCCGGCATGGTCGAAGTGCAGATGCGTGTTGATCACGTACTTGATGTCGCCGGGCGGGATGTCCAGTTCAGCCAGCCGCCAGAGCAGGCTGTCCTCCTTGCGCATGTCCGGCACGAGCAGGTCCGCCGTCGGAGTGCCGCGCCAGGTGCGGTCCGGATCGGAGATGTGCACCCGGTTCATGCCCGTGTCGACCAGCGCCAGCGATCCGTCGTCGAGGTGAATCAGGTAGGCCGGTACCGGAATGTGGATGCGCTTGCCGTCAGCGATCCCCGGCGCGATGACCTCGTAGTTACAGCAGCAGCCGCCCAGAGGCAGTATGTACAGCTCCATCATTCCTCTCCTGCCATGAGTGCTGAGCCACCCGCTAGGCGGCGGCGCCGTCCACGTACGTCACCGTGTTCGCGCCGATGGCCGGAACGCGCGGACCCGGCAGGACTATGCCGGTCAGGTTGAGCGGGTCGGCCGCCGAGATGCACGCGGTCTCGCCGTTGTGCTGCTGCCTGCGGACCAGCTTGAGGACGTCGATCGCGTCCGGGTGGGCGTACTGCTCACCACTGAACCCGGTGACGAACCGGCCGCCGCGCACCGTGTCGCGTGCCTCCATCCGGCGGAACGCCCACAGGACGTCACGCCACGGCACCGCGATCGGCTCCCGGACGAACAGGTCCCTGAACACCACGCCCCAGCGCACCGCAAGCTGCTGCGCCACCGCCTCGGCCAGCTCGTCCCGGTCGGCGCCGGCCAGTGGCGCCGGCAGCATCGACCAGCGTCCCGAGGCCCCGGTGCTGCCCCGCAGGCCCCGGCGCAGCCCTCGCGTCGGCGCGTACCGCTCGGGTGCCCCGCGCCGCAGCAGCAGCCTGACCGCACGGAATCCGTCCGCGGTGACCAGCCCGCGTGCGACCGCGTCCCAGAGCGCCTCGTCGACGTCGGAGGGAAGCCGCCCCGTCAGCGTGGCCAGGTCGGCGCGGAATAGCGCGCCGTGCTCGCGCAGCGCATCCAGCACCTCCCTGGTACGGCCCGCAGCAGGCTCCGCCGGAACGAGCTCGCCGCGGGCCGCCCGCAGCAGCCAGGGCAGGTCGTCCCGCACGGCCAGCGTGATCGGCGTCGCCCTGGACGGGACCAGGCCGCTGCGCCGCGGCTCTGCCTCTGGCTCGCTGTCACGGATCGAGAGCCGGCCCCAGCATGCCTGGCCGGACATGCACAGCTCGTCCAGCCACTCGCGACGGTAACCCTCGACCCGCGCCGCCAGCACCGAATGCTCCCACGCCCCGGTGGCGAGCTCGAATCCCTGCAGCTGCTCGATCACCGACAGCACCCCGAACCGGCCCTCGCGCCTGGTGCCGTTGGTCACGTGCTGCCAGCGGAGCAGGAACCGCATGAAATCCTGCGGCGTGACCGGCTCGACCTCGCGCCGACGGCGCTGTCTGGTATAGGCATGGATGCGCGACAGCAGCCGGCGCGAGCAGAACTCCTCAGGGCCGGCAGGCCCGCGGAAATGGCCACGGAGCGCGAAGCCCTCAGCCTCCAGCGCGGCTAGCCCTCGCACCACCAGCGGCTCTCCCAGCCCGGACGCGGCCGAGAGCTCCGCGGCGGTCGACGGGCCGCGGCACTCCAGGTGGCCTCGGAGGAGATCGGCCGCTGCGCTCTCCTCGTCGGGCGGCTCATCCGGAACAGGACAGGGATGGCGGGGAACGAACTCGGCTCCGGGGAACAGTGCCCGCACCGCCGGCAGTCGCTCCACGGCCGACCACAGGACACCCGCCCCGGCCTGGCTCTCGACTGCGCGCCGCCCCGCGACCAGCGTCTCGAACCACGGCCGCCAGGCCTGCTCGGGACGCATCGCGACGAGGTTCATCAGCAGGTCATGCAGCTCGTGCTCGTCGCGAGGGTCGGGCCGGACCTGCTCGGCGACCCGCTCGATCGCATCGGCGTCCAGCGTTCCGAGCTCATGCGCCTCCACCGGCAGGCCGCGGCGCAGCGGCACCGCACGGCTGCGGCGCTCCTCCAGCGGCGCGTCGTCCAGGAACGTGAAGGGCCGGCCGTTGAGGATCTCGTGGGCCAGCACCGAAGGCTCAGTGGTGTCGCGCACGACGACAGACACGCGACCCGACTCGATCCCGGCGACCAGATCCTTGAGGCCGTCGATGTCCATGGCGTCGTGCAGGCAGTCGTGCAGCGTCTGCCTGACCAGCAGGTGATCGGGAATCTCCAGGGGCCCCGGCGCGACGTTCTCCTGGCAGGCCGCTAGCGTCGGGAACACCGCGGCCATCAGGTCGCCGGCCTCCATCCGCTGGATGGCGGGCGGGTTCTTACGGCCACCGCGCCAGCGCAGCACGGCCAGCGAGGTGTTCAGGTTCCACCGCCACCGGGCCGGGAACAGCGGCGCGGTGAGGACAGCCTGCCTGACCACCTCTTCGACCGTCCCCGAGGCCAGAAACTTCGGCACGCGGTCGAGCGGGAAGCTGTGCTGCGGGCCGAGTGACAGCAGGATCGCGTTGTCGCTCGCGGCAGCCTGGAGTTCGAAGTCGAACGTCACGCAGAACCGTTTGCGCAGTGCCAGCCCGAGCGCGCGGTTCAGCCGGGCGCCGAACGGCGTGTGCCCGACGAGCTGCATACCGCCCGCGTCGTCAAAGAACCGCTCCAGCACGATTGTGTCCATTGTCGGCAGGACGCCAAGCTGTGCCAGGCCGGCGCTGAGGTACGCGGCGATCATCTCGGCGGCGGCTTCGCCGATCCCGCACTCCGCCAGGAGCCAGCGGACCGCCGCGGCCTGCCCGCCCGCCGCCAGCTGCTCCGCGACGGCCGACCGGATCTCGCAGACCTCGTCGGACAGCTCGGCCGTGCGGCCGGGGGCCTCGCCCAGCCAGAACGGCACCGACGGCGGCGCGCCCTGGGCATCGACGACCCTGACGATCCCCGGCTCGACCCGGCGGATCCGCCAGGACGTCGTGCCGAGCAGGAACACGTCGCCAGCCATGCTCTCGATCGCCCAGTCCTCGTTCACCGTCCCCACCACGGCGTCGTCGGGCTCGGCCAGCACCCGGTAGTCTCCGAGCTCGGGAATCGCGCCGCCGGATGTGAGCGCGGCCATGCGCGCACCCCGACGGCCGCGCAACTGCCCGCTGACCTGGTCCCGGTGCACGTAGGCGGCCCGGCGACCGCGGCCGGTCCTGATGCCCTCCGACACCATGTCGGTGACGATCTCAAAGTCCGCGGCCGAGACCTCCGCGAACGGTGCCGCGCCCCGCACGAGCACGAGCAGCTCGTCCGCGGTCCACTCCTGCGTCGCGCACTCGGCCACGACCTGCTGGGCCAGGATGTCCAGGGGGCACGCCGGGATCAGCAGCCGGTCAAGCCGGCCGGATCGGGACCCTCGCAGCAGCGCAGCGCACTCGACGAGCTCGTCGCGCGTGGTGGGATAGACCAGCCCGGCCGGCACCCCGTTGCGCGTGTGATTGGATCTTCCAACCCGCTGCAGGAACGTGGCAAAGCTGCGCGGCGAGCCGATCTGGCAGACCAGTTCTACCGGCCCGATGTCGATGCCCAGTTCCAGCGAGGCCGTCGCCACCAGCGCCCGCAGCTCGCCGTCACGCAGCCGCGCCTCGACCCGCTGCCTGCGTTCCTTGGACAGGCTCCCGTGGTGAGCCGCAACCTGGCCGTCGCCGAGACGCTCGCCCAGCTGATGGGCGAGCTGCTCGGCCATCCGCCGGGTGTTGACGAAAACCAGCGTGGTGCGGTGCTCGGCCACGTGGCCCGCGATCAAGTCGCAGATCTCGGCCATCTGGTCGGTGGTCGCGACTGCCCCGAGCTCGTCGCTTGGCAGCTCCAGGCCGAGCTCAAGCTCGCGCCGGTGGCCGGAGTCGACGATCGCGCACCGCGGCGCACCGTCCGCCGTCGAGCGGCCAGGCCCCGCGCCGACCAGCAGCCGGGCCACGGCCTCGATCGGACGCTGGGTCGCGGACAGGCCAATCCGCTGCACCGGCTGCTGTGACCCATCCCGCTGGGCCACGTACTGCAGGCGCTCCAGGGTCAGGGCCAGGTGCGACCCGCGCTTGTTGCCCGCGACGGCGTGGATCTCGTCCACGATGACGGTGTGCACCGCCCGCAGCATCGCCCGGCTGCGCTCGGCGGTCACCAGCAGGAACAGCGACTCGGGCGTGGTGATCAGGAAGTCAGGCGGGCGCTTGAGCATCGCCGCGCGCTCGGCCGCCGCGGTGTCGCCGGTCCGCACCGACACGCGGATGTCGGGGGCCGTCATCCCGAGCTCGCCCGCCACGTCGGCGATCTCCTTGAGCGGTCGTTCCAGGTTCTGCCAGATGTCCACGGCCAGCGCCTTCAGCGGCGAGACATAGACCACCCGCGGGCCTTCGGCGCCCTCCGGGGCGGAAACCTCGCCCTCGTCCGCTGCGGCCTCGTGCGCCCGGTAGATCCGGTCGATGCACACCAGGAAGGCGGCGAGCGTCTTGCCCGACCCGGTCGGGGCTGCGATCAGCGTGTGCTCGCCAGCGGCGATCCTGGCCCAGCCATCCGCCTGCGGCAGCGTCGGGCCGGCCGGAAACCGTCGCTCGAACCACGTCCGAACCGCAGGATGGAACGACTCGAGCATGCCGTCACAGTAACGCAGCATTCTGACATTCGATTCTGGTCCCGCAGCCGGGTATCAAGCCGTTGGTCAGCGGAAAGCCGGAAGACAGCTGTCGCCGTGGCAGGAACTGAGGTATGCCCAGGGAGGCCCATGATGCAGGAAGTCCGCGCGCGCCGCGTGTACGAGGAGCCCGAGCCTGACGACGGCCGGCGGGTCCTAGTGGATCGGCTCTGGCCTCGAGGGCTGTCGAAGGACAAGGCCGACCTGGACGAATGGCTGAAAGCCGTCGCCCCGTCGGACGAGCTTCGCCGCTGGTACGGCCACGACCCGGAGAAGTTCCCCGAGTTCGAGCGCCGGTACAAGGCCGAGCTCAAGGAGCCCGAACGGGCCGGGGCCCTCCGTCATCTGGCTGATGAGGTACGAGAGGGTCCAGTTACGCTGCTCACCGCCACGGGTGATCTTGAGCGCAGCCAGGCAGAGGTGCTGGTCCGGCTGCTGCAGGCCAGGCGTTCGCACTAACTGCTGCCGCCGGGCCATACCCCCAGACCCGCCGGCGCTAGCGTGACAGGCGTGAGCCCTGTAGCCAACTACCGCGAGCCGCCAGCACCCGCGTTCCTGTTCGACCTGGACGGCACGCTCATCGACAGCGTCTACCAGAACGTCATCGCCTGGCGCAACGCACTGGCCCGGCTGGACATCGACCTGTCGGTCTGGCGGATCCACCGCCGGATCGGCATGAGCGGCGGGCTGTTTGTCTCAGCCCTGCTGAGGGAGACTGGCCGTTTCCTCTCCGACCAGGAGATCGACTCCCTCATGGAAGATCACGCCGGCGAGTACCTGGCCCAGGTCGGGTCGGTCCGGGCCCTGCCGGGCGCGCGCGAGCTGCTCGCGGCCCTCACCGAGCAGAGCGTGCCGTGGGCGATCGCCACCAGCGGCCGCGCCGCGGTGGCGCGGCTGGCGCTGCCACTGCTCGGGCTGCCCGATGACGCGCCGATCGTAACCCGCGACATGGTCAGGCACGCCAAGCCCGACCCTGACCTCTTCCTGGCCGCGGCCGCCCTCATCGGGGTCGACCCGGCGGCCGCCTGGGTCGTGGGCGACAGCGTGTGGGACCTGCTCGCCGCCCGCCGGGCGCGTGCTCTCGGCATCGGCCTGCTCTCCGGCGGGTACGGACGAGAAGAGCTTGAGCGGGCCGGTGCCTACCGGGTGTACGCCGATCCGGCGGAACTCCTGGCCCGAGCCGACGAGGTAGGCACCAGAAGCCTCTTCGGGCGGGGATAACAAGCCCCGGCGATCTTGCCGGGTCTACGGGCCGGATCTGGCCGCCCAGCCGGGTTCGAGCACGGCGGGTACACTTGGACATATGAACGATCGTTCCGATATTACTGGCCTGGAGGCCGCGCTAGGGCGGGTGGTTGACCGGGAGCGGGTAGCGGCCGTGCAGGCCGCGATGCCCGCGACGGACCAGGTCGAGCAGGTCGCCGACGTTTTCGCGTTGCTCGGTGATCCGAACCGGGTCCGGCTGCTTGCGGCCCTGCTCGAGGGCGGCGAGATGTGCGTCTGTGACCTGGCCGCGGCGGCTGCGATGACCGAGTCGGCTGCCAGTCACGCCCTGCGCTGGCTGCGAGCCCACCGCATCGTCTCTGCGCCCAGGCGGCAGGGCCGCCTGATGTACTACCGACTCGATGACGCCCACGTGCGCATGCTGCTGGACATCGCCCTCACCCATGCCCAGCACACGCACGCGCTGCACCCGGAGCGCACCCGTTCATGACTGACTGCGGTGCCGACCACCCGGAGTCTGCCCGCCCGCCAAGGCACGCGGGCGGGCCCGGCGACCGCGCGCACGGCCTCAGGCCACCCGTTGACAGCCGGTACCTGGCCACCGCCCTGGGCTTGATCGTCTGCTTCCTGGTCTTCGAGGTCACGTTCGCCTTCGTCGGCCACTCCCTCGCCCTGCTCGCCGACGCCGGGCACATGCTCACCGACGCTGCGGCCCTGGCCGCGAGCCTGATGGCGGTCCGCCTTGCGCGCCGGCCTGCCGCGGGGGTGTGGACGTTCGGGTTCAAGCGCGCCGAGGTCCTGTCGGCCCAGGCAAACGGCATCACGCTGCTGGTCGTCAGCGCCCTGGTCGCGTTCGAGGCCATCACCCGGCTGTTCCACCCGGTGACCGTGCACGGCGGCATAGTCGTGACGGTCGCCGCGGTCGGCGTGGCCGTCAACGTGGCCGCGACGTGGGTCATCTCCCGTGCCAACCGTCGCTCGGTCAACGTGAAGGCGGCCTTGGCCCATATTGTCACGGATTTGTATGGCTTCATCGGTACGCTCGCCGCTGGCATCGTCATCATCGTGACCGGATTCAGCCGGGCCGACTCGATTGCCTCGCTGATCGTCGTCGGGCTCATGCTCTACGCCGCCTGGGGCCTGCTGCGGGAGACGGGCCGGATTCTCCTCGAGGCCGCCCCGGAGGGCTACGCGCCGGTGGACATCGTCGCCGCGATAACCAGCCAGCCGGGTGTTGCCTCGGTGCATGACGTGCATGTCTGGCTGATCACCAGCGGCTTCCCGGCGCTGTCGGCGCACGTGCTGGTCCGCCCGCCGGCCGACTGCCATCAGGTCCGCCGCGACCTGGAGCAGCTGCTGGCCGAGCGGTTCGCGCTTGAGCACACCACGCTGCAGGTCGACCACGCCCCCGACGAGGTCCTGACGATCGGGGCGCAGCCGCGCTAGGCGGCGCCCGCCAGTCGGCGCGCGACCGCCCGCGACGCCGTCCTGGCCTCACACGGCGCCGTCCTCGGCCAGGGGCGTCCGGCCGTGCACGGCCGTGAAGGCGATTGACTGAGTCCACCAGGACGGATCGGCCGACTGGCCCAGGAAGGCGTCGATGTGGCGGCCGCTGAGTTCGCCGGATGCCTCAA
>JASHUE010000709.1:0-2815 GCA_030040195.1 Streptosporangiaceae bacterium
ACGTCGATGTGCCGGGCGCCGAGACCGAGCGACCTGGCCACGGTCTGCTGCTGATCCTCCAGCGACGTGCTCGTCAGATGCAAGTGGGTCGGATTCGACGCTTGCCTGGGCGACGTGCTGGCATTTCGACGCGCCACCCGTCAATGTCGCCATGACGCCGGTCACGCACGCGGGTGGCTGCATTGCGCTCGCCCAGCTGCAATTTGGCGGCGCCACGGTATTCATGGAGACCCCCGACCTGGACCTCTTGCTCGACATTATCGAGAACCGGCATGCGACCACGGTGTTCCTCCCGCCAACACTTGTTTACGCGCTGCTGGCCCATCCTCGGCTGGATGACACCGATACGTCGTCGCTGCGATACCTCATCTCCGCCGCCGCGCCGATAGCGCCAGAGAAGCTGGCCGAAGGGGTCGAGCGTCTGGGCCCGGTGATGTGCCAGGCCTATGGCCAGACCGAGGCGGGATTCCCGCTCACCTGGATGTCGCCCGCCGAGGTGACCTCTGCGGTGCACGATGACGCGCAGCGCGCCATGCTGCAGTCGTGCGGCAGGCCGACGCTGATCTGCGAGGCGCTGGAGGCGATGGGCGACGACGGGCAGATTCTTGCAGCAGGCGAGACCGGCGAGATCGTCTTGCGCGGGCCGACCGTCATGCTGGAGTACCTCGACGATCCGGTCGGCACCGCAGAAGTCCAGGCGCATGGCTGGCACCACACCGGCGACATCGGACGGCGCGAGGCTGACGGCTATGTCTACATCACCGATCGCAAGCGGGACATGGTCGTGTCAGGCGGGTTCAATATCTTCCCGTTCGAGATCGAGCAGGTTCTGCTCGCGCATCCAGCCGTCCAGGACTGCGCGGTCATCGCGGTGCCCGACCCGAAGTGGGGCGAGGCAGTCAAGGCATGCGTCGAGCTGAAACCGTCCGCTACGGCCACCGAAGCCGAGCTCATCGCCATCTGCAAGCAGGCCCTGGGCTCGATGAAGGCGCCCAAGAGCGTCGACTTCATCGACTCGCTGCCGCGCAGCCCAGTCGGCAAAGTGCTCAAGCGAGTCCTGCGTGAACCGTACTGGGCCGGCCAGACACGCCAGGTGGGCTAATCGAGCCCAGGCCGACCATAACCCGGCGTGCTTACGCGGCAGGCAGAGGCGAAATAGCCAGAGCATGTTCGCCGGCAAACTAGCTATCTGATCGCCTCCGCCGACCCGCGCAACGCGCAAGCCCTCACATAGTTATGCACCGGCGCGCGGACACCGAGCGTCCTGTCTTGCCGCGATGTGTACGACACGGATGACCGCGGTGGCGATGATGACTACGTATGGATACTTTGCCTCCCGCCCAGCACCTCGAACTTTTCGTCAGCCTCCGCAGGGACCGTGCCCGAATCCGGCGGGTTCTCAGGAGCATTTACGCCATCGCCCGACCAATGACTGAAGAAAGCGGCGGTGCCGGGCCATGGGTGTACCTAGTTGACCCTGATCCGCCCGACACGCCAACGCGACGTCTGAGAGCGACTCTCGACCTGCGGCCGGACGAGGATCTGTGGATCGAACTGGCCTTCTATCCGGATCGCGCCTCGATGCGAAGGATCATCAAGCGCATCCGGCTAAGCTCTGACTTCAGTAGCAAGGCCACCGAGCTAGACGACCTCCTATCCGTGCGGAAGACCGGCTACGACGCCACCGTCGCCCTGGCAATGCTGGTCGACGCTTAGCGCCTCGGCTGCTGCGGCGGCCCTTATGCGCCGTCTTCCAGTTCGTCTCGGCTTTACTCTCTCGCCGCGAGCAGGTGACACGTCAAGCTCAGGCAGCGGTGCGCGCAAGCGTCGATCGCCTGTGGCATCAGGAGGGCCCGATGGCATCGATGAGGGCAGATCCACGCTGGCGCCTAGCGCATCGCGGCCGCTTTGTCTACGATCGGTTCATGACTGAACGTTCAGACAGGCCCACGAGGGAGGAGGCACCAGCTGGCTCGGTGAGGCCGGGTGCGGCTGGGGCAGGACCGGGGAGCGGCACGGCCGGCGAAGCTGGCCGTCAGCCGGCCGCCGGTGTGCCGGACCGGGCGCGGGTCGTCATCGTCGGGGGCGGGGTGATCGGCTGCAGCATCGCCTACCACCTCGCGCACCTGGGCTGGACCGACGTCGTGCTGATCGAGCAGCACAGGCTGACCGCGGGCACGACCTGGCACGCGGCAGGGCTGATCACGTCTGCGGGCATGACCGACGAGACTTCGCTGTTCTTCAGCCGGTACTCGCGCGACCTGTACGCCAGGCTCGAGCAGGAGACCGGGCATTCGACCGGGTTCCGGCCCGTGGGCCACATTTCGATCGCGACGACGCCGCAGCGCCGCGAGGCGCTGCGGCGTGAGGCGGACTGGATGCACGGCTTCGGCGTCGAGGACACCGAGATCTCCGCGCGCGAGATCGCGGACATGTGGCCGCTGGCTCGCACCGACGACGTGCTGTCCGGCTTCTACGTCGCGGACGAGGGCCGGGCCGACCCGGTCGGCGTCGCCACCTCGCTGGCCAAGGGCGCCCGTCAGCTCGGGGTGCGGATCGTCGAGGGCGTCGCGGCAACCGGCGTGGAGACCGCCAACCGCAAGGTCACCGCCGTGCTGACCGAGCATGGCCGGATCGAGACCGAGCTCGTAGTCAACGCGGCCGGGATGTGGGCGCGCCAGTTCGGCGCGCTCGCCGGGGTGTCGGTGCCGCTGCAGGCGGCCGAGCACTACTACCTGCTGACCGCCGCCGTGCCTGGCATGGACCCGGACCTGCCGGTCATCGAAGACCCTGACAACTACGGCTACTACCGGCC
>JASHUE010000710.1:0-4852 GCA_030040195.1 Streptosporangiaceae bacterium
CTGCTCCTCGCTGCCGCGACCACGGGCACGCTGGCCGCGCTGTCGCTGCTGTCCGGGCCGGACGCGCGGGCGTGGGCCGTCGTCGGGTGCGCCGGCACGGCCCTCGCAGCGGGGATCGCTTTCGCGATCTGGGAGCGCCGCGTAGCCGACCCGCTGATTGACCTGCGGATGCTCGCGGCGTCCGGGCTCGGGCCGGCGCTGTGCGGGGCAATGTGCGCCTATCTGGTGCTCTTCGGCCCGCTGGTGCTGATCCCGGAGGCCCTGGCCGGGCAGGGGGACAGCGTGCTTCGCGCGGGCCTGATGCTGACGGCGCTGCCGGCCGGGTTCGGGCTGGCCGCGGTGGCGGGGGAGCGGCTGCTGCCGCAGGCATGGTCTAACCGGGCCCGGTGCCTGGCCGGAGGGCTGCTCGCCGCCTGCTCGGTGGCCGCCCTGGCGATCCCGGCGCCGCTCTCGGGCACGGTGGTCGTCCTCGGGCTGGCCGGCATCGGCCTGGGTATCTACATCCCGGCGAACAATGCCGACATCATGGCCGCCGTTCCGAGTGGCGCGGCTGCCACCGCGGGCGGCATGGTGAACATGACGCGGGGCTTTGGTACCGCTCTGGGCGTTGCCGTGGTTACCCTGGGCCTGCATGCCGGAGGTCGGCTCGGGACTCCCGGCGGGGCCGGAGAGCTTCTGGCCATCGGCGTGCTAGCGGCCGGCGCGCTGGCCGCCACCTGGGCCGGGCACCAAGCGGGCGCACGCCACCACACCGCGAACGGGGACACTGCACGTCATGAACTCGGAGAACTCTAGCCAGCGAGCGGCTAGGCGAGAGGACAGAGCCCGTTCCGATGGTATTGCCGAAGGCATAGCCGGGCTGCGCCGCGCGCTTCGGCGCGGTGCTCGGGTGGCCGACCCCGCCAACAAGCTCGCCGTGGCCCAGCTCGAGGTGCTGGCGGCGCTGACCGAGAACCCCGGGGCGCGGCCCGGCCAGCTGGCCCGCCAGCTGCACATGCGCCCTAACACGGTGACGACGATTGTCAACGCCCTGAGCGCGCAGGGCATGCTGAGCCGGGTCACCTCGGCCGGAGACCGGCGTGCCATCGAGCTGACCGCGACCGAGGCGGGCCGGGAGGCGGTGCTCGCGTGGCAGGCGACCAACGCAGCGGTGCTGCACCTGGCGCTGTCGACGCTGTCCGCGCAGCAGCGCCGGGCGCTGGCCGCGGCCGTGCCCTCGCTTCACGCGCTGGCCAAGGCGATCGACCGGCTGGCCGATGCTCAGGTGCCGCCTGCCGACGCCGGCGCCGTGCCTTAGCCGATGGTCACCGGCTGTCGCGGCTCCAGACCGTGTCCGCGACGCCGGCCGCGTGGTTGGCGAACCGGGCGGCGACGAACAGCAGGTCAGCCAGCCGGTTCAGGTACGCGGGCACCACGGGCACGACTGCCTCGGCCCGGCCCAGGGTCGTGACCCGCCGCTCGGCCCGCCGGCAGGCCGCCCTGGCGACGTGCAGGTCCGCTGCCCCCTGCGTGCCGCCGGGCAGGATGAAGTTACGAAGCTCGGGCAGGGCGGCCTGGAGGTCGTCGATTGACATTTCCAGGTCGGCGACATCTGCGTCGGCCAGACGGGGCAGGCCGCTGCCCGGCCCGGTGCGGTCGGGTGCCATCAGCTCGCTGCCGACGGTGAACAGCCGCTCCTGCGCTGCCAGCAGGATCGCGGTCAGCTCGGCCGGCACGCCGTGTGCCAGCGCCGCGCCGATCGCGGCATTGCACTCGTCGCAGGCGCCAATGGCCTCGATCCTGGGCTCGTCCTTGCTCAGCCGCCGGCCGCCCCAGATGCTGGTCTGGCCGCCATCGCCCTTGCGGGTGTAGATCTTCATCGGCTTCGTCCGCTCCCGGTCTGCGTGCCCGCGCGCAGCACCCTAGCCGACGAACTCGGCCCGGAGGGCGCGGCCGGTGGGTTGTCGGGCTCAGGCCGCCCAGGGCGATACCCAGTCGACGTCGAGCAGGTCAGGCCGACGCAGCTCGGAGATCATCAGCCGGACCGCGTCCTGGACGTCGCGGGTCAGCTCGTGGCACTGCGCGGCGGAACGGCAGCGGCCGGGGCCGAACTGCTGAGCCAGCGAGACGACCGTCGATGACAGCCCGCTGAGCTCGCGGGCGTCGTCCGGATCGAGTTGCCAGGACCCGTTGCCCAGCCCGGTGAGCTGGTCGCCGAGCCAATCCCACGGACTCGCGCTCAGCTGCGGATCCCATGCCCGCGGGCACGGCTCGTTCCCTTCGAATTTCGGGTGGTAATGGGCGACACCGAAGCTGCCGGAAGCGTCGGTGAGCCGGTCGAACAGGTCAGCGCGCCACAGCGGGCGGTCGACCGCCAGCAGCTGGGCCGCCGATTCGCTGCCGCGGCGCGGATGTGCGGCCAGCTCGCGCAGTTCGATCCGCGCGCCGTGCTCCATGGAGGAGTCCTCGAGGTCGATCTCGAACCAGTGCCGCACGGTGATCGCTGTGCGCGCGAAGGCGATGACATGCTGCACGGGGCCTCCAGCAGTGTTCGGGTTGGCGATGCGCGTTCATTGTCGCGCACGGTGCGCCCGGCCAGGCTGCCCGCTCGCTCAGTGACCCGCTTGCGCCGGCAGCACGATGTGGTCGAGCGCATACCCGGTCGGGGCGATCGCGTCGGACATGATGGCCTCCATGACCGGCAGCGGGACGAGGCAGTCGGCGCAGGCCTCGGGGCCGGCCTCGATCCGCACGATCACCCGGTCCCGGCCGGTTACCGACCAGCTCAGGGTGTAGCCGTCGGTGGCCAGCATGTCGCGGAAGCGCCCGAACGCGGTTTCCAGCCCGGCCGCGTCCGCGGCACCTTCTCCGGCGGGAACGCCGCGCACGCCGTCGCTAGCCATCGATGTCACCAACCCTTGCGATAGACGGCGGACCGCCGCGCGGCCCGAAGGTCTCGATCACCGCGGACACGCCGGCATTGTCGGCGCCGGCCACCATGAGCTGCACAGCGGCCGGGGAGATCAGCGCTGGCACGAGATCGGGGTTGTCGCCGCCGCTGGCCCGGTCCGGCATGGCGTCCGGGTGGTCGGCGGCGAGCCGCCAGTGCGTGTGGCGGGAGACCGCGTCCTTGCCCACCGCCGCCAGATCGGCCCTGGTGTTCGCGGCGTGGTCGTAGATGAACTGCCGGACGTTGTCTTTGCCCCAGCCTGCGCCGGCGAACAGGCGTGCGTGTTCGGGGCCGAGCACCACCAGCGCGCTGATGGTCTCGTGGACGAGAGCGCCGGTGCGCCTGATCGTGCCCGCGATGTCGAGGGCGAGTTGCTCGGGAACCTGGGTGTGACGGGCTTCAATATGCACGCAGGACCGGATGACGATCGCGGTCACCGCGCTGTCAGCCGGATCGAAGCCGTGCTCGACGTGCAGCGGCGGCCAGGGGCTCTGTTCCTCGTTCTCCGCGATGCACGCGGTGTACTTGGCCGGCGTGCCCTGAGTCGCCTGGTCCAGCAGGTGCGGGTGCAGGCCGAATACGTTGATCGCGGTGAGCCGGATAGCCCGTCCGATCGTGGCGTTCGCCCGGAAACCCGAGCCGAAGACGTTGCCCGCGCAGTTCAGGCCGATCCGTGTCCTGACCGGGCCGTTGACGATCAGCAGTGGCGCCGTGCCGGTCGTGCTCTGCCAGATACCCCTGACCGGGTACCCGTCGCCGGCCAGGGCTTCCCAGGCCGCCAGCACGACGGGAAAGTAATCGGGCAGGCACCCGGCCATTGCCGCGTTGATGGCGGCGAGCCTGACCGTGCACTCCCGGTTCAGATGCGGCATCGCGAGCACGACCTCGTCGGGAGGCAGGCTGGTGCGGGCCAGGAACTCGGCCAGGTACGACTCCGTCACCGGCACCACGGGCAGGCCGTCGGTCCACTCCTGGCGCGCGTAATACTCCATGGCCGCGCGGATGCCGGCGGCATCGGCGAGCGGCGGACTGGGGGGCAGAGGGCCGGCCATTCAAGAGCCCGCGCCGAGAATGCGCAGCACCGCGGGCATCAGGTCCCGCGCGCGGGCCTGGATCTGAGCCTGGTCGAGGCTCGCCAGCGGATGTGGCATCGTGGCGAACTCGTAGGCCGGGAAGCCGTACACCCTGGCCATCGCCTGCGCGGCCGGCACGAACGGCTCCGTGCAGATGCTCACGGCCGGCACTCCCGCCCGCTCCAGCAAAATCCCATCGGCCAAACTGGCCGCGCTGCATGAGCCTCAATCACCTATACCCGCCACCACGAAATCGCAGCTGTGCAGGATGCGCTGGATCAGGCTCTCCTCGGTCGGCGTGCCGAAGTAGCTCTTCGTGAACATCACGGCGGCCCGGACTCCGTGCTCGCGCTGCAGATCACGCCCGAGGCTGGACAGGAGCAGGGCAGCGTTCGGCTTGGCGTTCTCCAGCAGGCCCGCAGTGAGCCCACGCAACCTCGCCGGCCGTGGCGCGAGTGTCGCGTCGACGGCCCGCTCGTCAAAGCCGGTCGGATCGAGCAGCCTCTCTGGTCCGGCCGCCATGCCCGGTCACCTCCGGTCTCGGTCGTCGCCCCCCCGGCTAACCAAACACGCCGCCGCGCGGCTGACCAGACGCTCTCCCATCAGGCAGCAACCCGCTTTCCCGGCCACGGGCGCGGCATCCTGCCCGTGGCCGGTGTCCCACCGGCCACTACCTCGTGGACTCCAACTCGCTGGTGTCGAACGCCCTCCCGAACTCGCGCACCCGGTCCGGCCGGGTGAGGGCCAGCCCGACCACGATGATCAGGCCGGCCGCAAGCCAGGCCAGCGCGATCCAGGCCGAGTAGCTGATCGGGGCCGGAGGTCGGGGGACGAGCGTCGAGTAAATCGC
>JASHUE010000711.1:0-5089 GCA_030040195.1 Streptosporangiaceae bacterium
TCCGCCGCGGTGATCGGCCCGAAGGCGCGGCGGCGCAGGTCGAGTTCCGCCTCGACGTCGTCATCAGGCCCGAAAGGGCGTATCTCCAGGTGGCTATCCATCGCTGAGTGCGGCGCGCACGGGGCGGATCGGGCAGGTCACCCGAGCTTCTCCATGATCTCGTCAGAGACCGAGTAGTTGGCATACACGTCGTGCACGTCGTCGGAGTCCTCGATGGCCTCGATCAGCCGGAACACCTTCTTGGCGTTCTCCTCGTCCAGCGGGACCTCGACCGACGGCAGGAAGGCCGCCTCGGCCGACTCGTACTCGATGCCCGCCTCCTGCAGGGCACTGCGCACGGCGACCAGGTCGGTTGCCTCGCTGACTACCTCGAAGGACTCGCCGAGGTCGTTGACCTCCTCCGCGCCGGCGTCCAGCACGGCCGCCAGCACGTCGTCCTCGGTGACCCCGCCGGCCTTGGGAACGATCACGACCCCCTTGCGGCTGAACAGGTAGGAGACCGACCCCGCGTCGGCCATCGAGCCGCCGTTACGGGTCAGCGCGGTCCGAACTTCGGACGCGGCCCGGTTCCGGTTGTCGGTCAGGCACTCCACCAGCACGGCGACCCCGCCGGGCGCGTAGCCCTCGTAGGTGACGGTCTCGTAGCTGGCACCGCCTGCCTCCAGCCCGGCGCCGCGGCGCACGGCCCGGTCGATGTTGTCGTTGGGCACCGAGTTGCGCTTGGCCTTCTGGATGGCGTCATACAGCGTGGGGTTCCCGCCGGGATCGGCGCCGCCGCTACGGGCGGCCACCTCGACGTTCTTGATGAGCTTGGCGAACAGCTTGCCGCGCCTCGCGTCGACCGCGGCCTTCTTGTGCTTCGTGGTTGCCCACTTGGAGTGGCCGCTCATGCCCCATCCCTCACCATCTCGACGAACAGTTCGTGGATGCGCCAGTCCCGGGTGAGTTCGGGATGAAACGAAGTGGCCAGCGCCCGGCCCTGGCGAACGGCGACGATCCTACCCGCGCCGGGCTCGGTGGCGAGTATCTCGACGCTCGGGCCCACGTCCTCAACCCACGGCGCGCGGATGAAGACGGCACGAAACGGGCCGCCCTCGAGCCCGGCGATCTCCAGGTCGCGCTCGAACGAATCGACCTGCCGGCCGAACGCGTTGCGGCGCACGGTCATGTCGATGCCGCCGAGCGTGTGCTGTCCCGAGGCCGGGTCGGGCAGCCGGTCGGCGAGCATGATCATGCCCGCGCAGGACCCGAACACCGGCATGCCGCCGCCGATTCGCTTCCGCAGCGGCTCGGCCAGCTCGAAGATGTCGATCAGCTTCCAGATCGTGGTGGACTCGCCGCCGGGAATCACGAGCCCTTCGACCCGGTCGAGCTCCTCGGGCCGCCGCACGGGCAACGGCGCGGCGCCCGCCGCCGTCAGCGCACGCAGGTGCTCGGCCACGTCGCCCTGCAGCGCCAGCACGCCTACCGGCGGCCGACCAGACTCCAGCGAGTTATGGCGCTCCATCACCACCCGCGGCCGGCGTAGCGCTGCTCGGGCGCCAGCTCGTCCAGGTTGATGCCGACCATCGGCTCGCCCAGGCCGCGGGAGACCTTCGCGATGACATCCGGGTCGTCGTAGAACGTAGTCGCCTTGACGATCGCGGCCGCCCGCGCCGCCGGGTTGCCCGACTTGAAGATCCCCGATCCCACGAACACGCCGTCCGCGCCGAGCTGCATCATCATGGCCGCGTCGGCCGGGGTGGCGATCCCGCCGGCGGTGAACAGGACGACCGGCAGCGTGCCCGCCGCAGCGACCTCGGCCACCAGCTCGTAGGGCGCCTGAAGGTCCTTGGCCGCGGTGAACAGCTCGTCGGCTGACATGCCCGCGAGCCTGCGGATGTCGCCCCGGATCGAGCGCATGTGCCGGGTCGCCTCGACCACGTTCCCCGTGCCTGCCTCGCCCTTGGACCTGATCATGGCGGCGCCCTCGGTGATCCGCCGCAGCGCCTCGCCCAGGTTGGTCGCGCCGCACACGAACGGGACGGTGAAGTCCCACTTGTCCACGTGGTGGGCCTCGTCGGCGGGCGTGAGCACCTCGGACTCGTCGATGTAGTCGACGCCGATCGCCTGCAGCACCTGGGCCTCAGCGAAGTGCCCGATGCGGCACTTGGCCATGACCGGAATGGACACCGCGGCGATGATCCCGTCGATCATGTCGGGGTCGCTCATCCTGGCCACGCCGCCCTGGGCCCGGATGTCGGCCGGCACCCGCTCCAGCGCCATCACCGCGACGGCCCCCGCATCCTCGGCAATCTTCGCCTGGTCGGGCGTGACCACGTCCATGATCACGCCGCCCTTGAGCATGTCGGCCATGCCGCGCTTGACCCGGCTCGTGCCCTTCTGAGCGGGCTGTCCGCCGCGCGCTCCCCCGGCCACCGGCCCGCTGGCGCTCTGAGTGCTCTCCCGCGAATTCTCGACAGACACGACCCAAACCTCATCTGCTAGCTGATTACTGACGACGCAACTATCGTAGGTGACCGGTAAGCTCGGGCCCTAAGCCCAGGTGAACAATGGTGCTACTGCTTGACCTCGAAAAGCGCTTCTGCGGGGAACGAGGTGTGACCCGCCTCACCGCTTCCCGAGCGCGCGGGTCGCCCCGGGCGATCGGGGGGATCAGAGTCGGTCCGCGCGGCCGACCCTGGCTGGTCCTATTTCGTCAGGTGCGGGATGTCGGCCACCGGGCCGGACTCCCCCGCCGGCACCAGTGAGTCGTCGATCTCGAAGAACTGCGGCATCGGCGCGCGCCCGGCCAGCCGGAATATCAGTGCTAGCCACCGCCGCCGGGCCGCGAGCGTCGCGGCGACGGCGTCGTTGTAGAACTTGCGGGCCAGGAAGACCTGGTGTGACGCGCTCTCCAGCTCGGTCAGCAGTTCCTCGGCGCCCTCACGCCCGGCCAGGAGGGCCATGAACTCGGGCTGGCTGAAGACCGCTCGCAGGGCCCTGGTCAGGTCGCTTTCCGGCATCTCGCGCGAGTCCTCGGCCGACCGGGCGTCATGAGCCGCCCCGGCCAGCAGGACGCTCGTGGCCGGGTCGAGCAGCCCGGACGAGGCTAGTTCCAGCGCCACCGAGCTGCGCCGCACCAGCGCCGCGTCCAGGGCGAACCTGGCCGCCTCCAGGCGCGCGTGCAGCCGGTCGAGCCGCCCGGCTCGCCAGGAGATGTAAACGCCCACACACGCCACGACCGCGATCACGATGATGCTGGTCAGCGGCGTCATAGCGACACTGCCACCCGCCCGGCCGCCGGCGAGACGGCCTCATAGACCCGCACCACGTCCCTGGCCACCACCGACCAGTCGAACTCCTTGACCGCAAGGGAGGCCTCGGCGGCCAGCGACGCGCGCCTGGCCGGGTCATCGAGTAGCCGGCCGGCCGCCGCGGCCAGCCCGGCCGGGTCACCCATCGGGAAGAGCTCGCCGGCCTTGCCGCCGCGCAGCACCTGGCGGAAGGCCTCCAGGTCGCTGGCCACGATCGGGGCGCCCGAGGCCATGGCCTCGACCAGCACGTAGCCGAAGCTCTCGCCGCCGGTGTTGGGGGCGCAGAACACGTCGACCGAGTGCAGCATCCTGATCCGGTCGGCGTCACTGACCTGGCCGAGCAGCACGACCCGGTCCCGCAGCGGTCCGGAGACCTGATCCAGCACCTCGTCCGGGTCGCCGCGCCCGGCGATCAGCAGGCGCAGCCCCGGCCGCTCCAGCGCCATCTGGTTGAAGGCGGCCAGCAGGATGTCCAGTCCCTTGCGGGCCTCGTCCATCCGCCCGAGGAAGCCCAGGGTGCCGCCGGTCCCCGGGAAGCCGGCCCTGTTAGCTATATCGAACTGCCCGGCTTTGCCGGCTTCGCCGGCAAAGCCGGGCAGCGGCTCGGCCTTCTCATACCGGCTGACGTGCAGGCCGTTGGGGATCAGGACCGCGTCCCCGCCCAGGTGCTCGACCAGCGTGGACCTGGCCGCCTCGGCCACCGCGATCCGCCCGCTGATTTTCTCCAGCGCCGAGGCCAGGATCGGCTGCGCCGCATGCAGCGCCCGTGAGCGCGGAATGGCCGCGTGCATGGTGGCCACGATCGGCCCGTCCGCCACCCAGCAGGCCAGCAGCGACAGGCTCGGAGCCGCGGGCTCGTGCACGTGCAGGACGTCGAAGTCGCCGTCCTTCAGCCAGCGCCGCACCCGGCCGGCCGACAGGAAACCGAAGGCAAGCCTGGCCACCGAGCCGTTGTAGGGGACGGGAACGGCGCGTCCGGCCGGCACGACGTAGGGCGGCAGCTCGGCGTAGTCATCGGCCGGCGCGATCACCGAGACGTCATGTCCAAGGTCCATCAGGGCCTCGGCCAGCCCGCTGATGTGCTCGCGGACTCCGCCGGGCACCTCCCAGTCATACGGGCAGACAAGACCGATCCTCACGGCGCCTCCTGCCCGAGCCCGTCGGCACTGAGGATCTGGCCGTTGCTGTGCTGGCCGTTGCTGGCCGCCCTGGCAGCGGCCCTCGCCTGCCGCTCGGGATCGAGGTCGGCCAGGAACACCTTCTGCAGCATCAGCCAGTCGTAGGGATGCTCCCTGATCCCCTCCTCGAAGAAGCTCGCCACGTCCTGCATCATCGCGGCGATCTTCTCCGACCTGGTGCCCTCGGCGGGCTGCGGGATCTCGGCGCCGACCTTCACGCCCCAGCCGTCCTCAGTGAACCACAGCACGGCAGGCAGCAGCGCGGCGCCGGTCAGCACGGCAAGCGCAGCAGAACCGCCCATCATCTTGGCCTTCTCGCCGAAGAACTCCACCTCGATGCCACTACCGGTGACATCGCGTTCGGCCGGCAGTATGACGATCTTGCCGGACCTCAGTCGCTCTGCCAGTATCCCGAACGGCCGGACCCCGCCGCTAGCAGGTAGCACCTCAAAGCCCAGGCCCTCACGGAACGTGACGAACCGCTCGTACAACGACTCCGGCTTGAGCCGCTCCATCACCGTGGTGAAAGAGCCTGCCCCCTTCGCAATGATCCATGCCCCGGCCTGATCCCAGTTCCCCATGTGCGGGATGGCGATCACCACGCCGCGGCCGGTC
>JASHUE010000712.1:0-7952 GCA_030040195.1 Streptosporangiaceae bacterium
GATACCGACCCGGAGACCGGCGCGCTGTCGAACCGCCGCCGGTTCGTCGATGTCACTCCGGGCGACAACGGCGTCCCCGACGGCCTTACGATCGACGCGGACGGCGGGATCTGGATCGCGGTCTGGGGAACCGGCGAGATCCGCCGGTATGAACCAGACGGGACCCTGGACACGGTCGTGCGCCTGCCGGTCAGCCAGGTCAGTTCGGCGGCCTTCGGCGGAGCGGACCTGCGCACGCTGTACATCACGACGGCACGGGAGAACTTCACGCCGGCCCAGCTGGCCGCTGAACCTCACGCGGGCGACATCTTCCAGTGCGCGCCCGGCGTCAGCGGGCGACTGCCATTCCGCTACGCGGGCCCGGTGATGTCCTCTGTCGGTCGATAGCGTCGACTGCGGCGTGCGGCCGTTGTACGATCCGGACGGCATTTGGCCAGTCTTAGCCGCCTGGAAAGGCTTTGACCGTTGACCACGTTTCCGGTTCTGGATGACGCCGACGATGTCCTGGCCGCCATCCGGCTTGGCTGGGGAATGGCGGAGACGCGCGGCCGAAACCGGCCGGACGCACCGCCGGGCGAAGCCGCCCTGCTGCCCGCCAACAATGATCACGCGCTGCCGCTGCGCGTCGAGCGCACTCCGACCGAGCTGAGGATTGAGGCCCAGGCCCTGGTCGCAGGGCTGGCCAAGCAGTTGCACGTCGATGCTGCTCCCGATGGCACCAGTTTCGGCGCGACTCTGGATGTCAAGGCGCGGCTGCTGTACCACGCACGGGCCCCGGCCGCGCTTCAGCAGGAGCAGACCGCCAGCGCGGGCGAGGCCGCGGGATTGCACGCACTGGAGCAGGCCATCAGCCCACTCACGGCCCAGCATCCCGCGCTGGCCGTGCAGGACGCCACCAGCGTCATCGACGGGCAGCAGCCGGTCATCGCCGGCTCCGCGGCCGACCTCTGGAGCGAGCTGGCCGAACTCATCTGGGAATTTGACGCGCACATTCAGGACACGCTGGCGATCGCGTCCGAGAATCAGGCCATTGGCTACCAGCTCGGCCGGGGGCTGGCCGAGACGTACTGGGCTCTTGATCCGCAGCAGCCAACCGGCGGCGCGACCAGCTGGGACTTCCTGCTCGGCAGCGAGCGCTGTGCGGAACTCGCGCGCCTGGCCGGCCGGCTGGGCGCCTACATGAACGAGTACACCGCGCCGGCCATCGCCGGTTCGATCGACGTGTGGAAGGCGGTCGCGGCCGACAAGGAGTGGCGCAAGGGCGCGGCCAACCCGGCGCTGTATGACCAGATCCGGCGCTGGTACGAGCTGATCATCCTCGGGCAGGACCCGACGACGCTGATCCAGCCCGGCGACCTCCTCAAGGACTACCGGGTGATCGGCAGGACGCTGAAGTGGTTCGGCCCGGAGCTGGGGGTGCTGACGATCGGCGTGGCCGCGCTCGGAGCCCTGATCGTCCTGCTCAGCACCGGCGCCAGCACGACCGTGACGACGATCTCCGGAGCCCTGGCCGCAGTCGGGCTCACTGCCGCCGGAGTGGTCGGAAAGCTCAAGAACTCCGAGCAGGCCATGCTGACGCGGCTGCGCCAGGACGCCTACACCGACCTGGTGGCGTACGCCGTGCAGACGGCACCCGTGGCTGCGAATGAAAAGAAGCTGCGAACGGCCCTGGCCCAGCGCCAGCTCACCGCGGCGACCCCGAACCAGGTTCCTCCGGCCAGTTAGCTCGGCGCTTACACGTTCCCGAGTTAGCCAGGCTCGGTTGCGAGCGCGTAGAGCAGAGCGGCGATTGTGGTTCCCGAGGTGATCTCGCCTCGCCTCACGAGATCCGGCACGCCGGCGAGCGGTATCCACTCGATGCGATCGGACTCGAAGTCATCTTCGGGCGGCCCGATCCGGCGCGCACCGGTCGCGCGGTAGATGTGGTGGACCGAGTTCGAGATGCCCGGACTCGGCTGGACGCGGAGCAGAAGGCGCAGAGGGCCAGGCCGCCAGCCGGTCTCTTCCTCTACCTCGCGGGCCGCGCACGCGGCGAGGTCCTCCTCAGGATCGGCCCTGCCGACGGGGATCTCCCAGCCCCACGAGTCGGTAATGAAGCGGTGCCGCCACAGCAGCAGGACGCGGCGAGCCTCGTCGGTGACGACCGCGCCCGCTCCGGGCGCTGTCCTGATCAGCCGGTGGTCCAGGTGCCGGCCATCCGGAAGTTCCACGTCCGCGATCCTGATCTCAAGCCACTGGTCAACGTAGAGGGGCGTCTCTGAGTGAACGGTCCAGCGCATGCCGGGAGCCTAGCCGCGCCTGTCGGACGGCTGAGCCCGACGGCCAGGAGAGAGCGTGCGCGCATGCCGCGGAATCGGCAGGCTCACCTGGGCCGGGTGAGGCGCGGGTCGCGTTCCGCGGGCGACCATGAGGGTTCTCCATGCTCACACAGCGACGGAATATGGCGATGGCAGAGGCAGCGGCCGGTCCGGGGCCGCATCGGGGGGCCATCACGAGTCGAGCCAGGCGCTGGCTCGCGCGGCTGAGCTTCTTGCTGGCTGCCGCGGCCGTGGCGATCCTGGCTATTTTCGCTGGACTTGCCAGCTTCGCGATGCTGGCAGTGGGCCTGGCGAGCGCGGTGATCAGCGTGGCGGCCGCGTTCTGGTTCCTGGCCGATCACGGCGTCCGCCGATACCTGGCGTCCGCGCTGTTCGCGGCCTCGCCTCTGGCGGTCATCGTCGTGTTCGCCTTCTTCGGGCTCCTCTGGGTGGCGCTGGCGTCAGGGGCGGCCTGGCTGCTGAGCGGCTTCAGCGCGAAGGCTGCGCTGGCACCCGATCCGGCCGACTGGCAGATGCCCGAGTATCCGGTGCGACTGCCCGCGGCCCGTCCCTTCTTCATCATGAACCCACGGTCCGGCGGCGGAAAGGTCATGAAATTTGACCTTAAACGCAAGGCTGAGGACCTCGGCGCCGAGGTCTTCCTCATCACTGGCGCAGGCACGGTCGACGTCGCCGAGGTCGCGCGCCAGGCTGTCGTGGCCGGCGCCGACCTGCTCGGCGTGGCCGGAGGCGACGGCACGCAGGCGCTGGTGGCCGCGATCGCGGCCGAGTACGGCATCCCGTTCGTGGTGGTCACCGCGGGAACCCGTAATCACTTCGCTCTTGACCTGGGCCTGGATCGGGACAATCCGGCAGCGTGCCTGTCTGCCCTCCAGGATGGGGTGGACCTGCGCGTCGATCTTGGCTCGGTGGACGGCCGGACGTTCGTGAACAACGCGTCGTTCGGCGCCTATGCCGAAGTGGTGCAGACGCCGGCCTACCGGGACGACAAGGTGGGCTCGACCCTGGACTTGCTCCCGGACCTGATCCGCGGCCAGCGCGGGGCCAACCTCACAGCCAGGGCCGGCGATGCCGTGATCTTTGCCCCGCAGGCGGTCCTGGTGGGCAACAACCCGTACGGAACGAACGACGTCGCGGGCCTGAACCGCCGGGCTCGCCTGGATCGCGGCGAACTAGGCGTTATCGCCGTCAAGGTCACCAACGCGCGACAGGCGATCGGACTTGTGCGCCGGTCCCGCCGGACCGGGCTGACGACCCTGACCGCGCCCACCGTCACGATCGATGCCGACGCCGCGACGGTCCCGGTCGGGATAGACGGCGAAGCGGTCAGCATGCCGACGCCGGTTCGCTGCTCCATCCGCCCGCGAGCACTCCTCGTGCGCGTGCCGCGAAATCGGCCCGGTGTTCAGCCGCCCGCAGCCCCGATGAACTGGGCGCGGCTGCGGCGCCTCGCACTGTCCTTCCCTTCCATGGGCGGGCGGCCGGCCCCCGGAACCCAACCACCTGCCCCTCGCGGCACGACCTCGAACGTCAGGTGAGCACACCGCGCGGGCGCTACGAAGAGTTCGCCGACGAGCAGGAATTGGTCCGCCGGCTCGAGCAGCTAGCGCCCAGGACCCTGATCGTCGACATCGAGCCGCTCGTGGCCTACTGGCACGGCGCCAGGGACGCGCTGGATCGCGGCATCGCCCGCGTGCTGGACCTGCTGGCCACGATCCCGAGCGTGGCAGTCGTCTGCTTCGCCACGAACTCTGCCCGGCGACCTTCGGTCCAGCCTCGGGCCGCCGGGGTCGATGTTGTGTACGTGGCGTCGGCGCGCAAGCCGGCGCGCATCACTCCCTACCTCGGCTTCCCCCGGCCTGGCGTCGTCATCGGCGACCAGGTGCTGACCGACGGCCTCCTGGCCAAGCGCCTTGGCTATACGTTCCTGCACTACCGCGCGCCAATGGCCGGCGCGCCCATCCGGCCGCAGTTGCTCGACGGCCTCGGGCGGCTGGCCCGGCGACCGCTCTTCGGGCCAGGCCGCCACCGAACTGAGTGACTGGGCGATGAATGCGAATGAGGTAGGGCGAGATCCTGGCTGCGGGCCCGTGCAGGAACGCCAATTCCAGGTTCATCGAGTAATTGCCCCGCACCTGCGGCTCAAGCCAACATGCGACCTGGGCGACGTGTGCCGATGGTACATAATTCGAGTCACTTGTCCCGTGACGGCGGCGAACCAGGGGAGGCGACTCGTGACCGAGCCGAGCGGCGCCCAGGAGACAGCAGTCGAGGCGGCGCTCGCCCAGCTGGACCTGGAGACGAAAATCGCGATGCTATCCGGCCAGGATCTGTGGTCGCTGCCGCCGGTGCCCGCGATCGGCCTCGCCTCGATTGTCATGTCCGACGGCCCGGTCGGCGTGCGCGGCACGCAGTGGAGCGCGGAGGATCCGTCGATCGCGCTGCCGAGCCCGACCGCGCTGGCGGCGAGCTGGGACCGGGGGCTGGCCAGGGCGGCCGGCCGGCTGCTCGGCCAGGAGGCCAGGCGCAAGGGCGTGCACGTGCTGCTCGCGCCGACGGTGAACCTGCACCGCAGCCCGCTCGGCGGCCGGCACTTCGAGTGCTACTCCGAGGACCCGCTGCTGACCGGTGAGATCGGCACCGGGTACGTGACCGGCGTCCAGGAGCACGGCGTCGCCACGACCGTGAAGCACTTCGTCGCCAACGACTTCGAGACCGAGCGGTTCACCGCGAGCGCTCAGGTCAGCGACCGGGCGCTACGCGAGCTGTATCTGGCACCGTTCGAGACGATCGTGCACAGCGCGTCGGCCTGGGGTGTCATGTCGGCCTACAACGCGGTCAACGGCGTGTCCATGACCGAGAACGCCGAGTTGCAGCGCCGCGTGCTGAAAGACGAGTGGGAATTCGACGGTGTCGTCGTCTCTGACTGGCTCGCGGCGAGAGACACGACGGCAACGGCGAATGCCGGCCTGGATGTTGCGATGCCGGCCTTCGGCAGCCCGTGGGGGGAAAAGCTCGCGGCCGCGGTCCGCGACGGCGAGGTACCGGTCGACGTGATCGACGAGCAGGTTCGCCGGCTGCTCCGCCTGGCAGCGAGGGTCGGCGCGCTCGCCGGAGCGCCAGAGTCCGTGCCGCCGGCCAGCCGTCCGGCCCTGATCGATGGCGATGAGCTTGCCAGGGAGATCGCCCGCCGCTCGTTCGTGCTCGCCGCGAACGATGGTGGCATCCTGCCGCTGGACGCCTCGCGCCTCCGCAGTGTCGCGGTGATCGGGGCGCTGGCCAAGGACGCACGCGTCCTGGGCGGCGGCAGCGCGACCGTGTTCCCCGAGCGCGTGATCTCCCCCCTCGAGGGTCTGACGGTCGCGCTGCCGGATACGGTGCGGATCAGCTACGCCTTCGGCGCAGATCCGCGGACCGGCAAGCTCGCCCCGGCCAAGCCTCCGCAGTGGAGCGGGCTGACGGCGAGATTCATCGACGCGGCCGACGCCACCTTGTACAAGACGACGCTGGCGACCGGGCAGGGCCGGTGGATGGACATGCCCGCGGGCGTCGATCCCGAGGCGATCGCCTCCGTCGAGATAGCCGGGCGGCTCACGGCCGAGGTCGGCGGAGAGCATCAGCTCGCGATCCGCGGCTTGGGCCACTTCACGCTGACCGCCGGCGACCAGGTGCTGTTCGACGGCCAGGTCCGGCCAGGCTCGGACGACATCGCGATGACCTTCCTGTCGCCGCCTGAGCAACGGGCCGGGCTGACCCTGGCCGCGGGAGACAGCGTCGATGTGTCACTCACCCAGCCGGTCAGCCTGAGTCCAGGCTTCGCCGTCATCTCGCTGTCGCTCGGCTACGGCCGGCCGGTGGGGGAGCCGGATGAGCTCCTGGCGGAAGCTGAGCAGGTCGCCCGAGCCGCCGATGTGGCGGTAGTCGTGGTCGGCACCACCGACGAGGTTGAGTCGGAAGGCTTCGACCGCACCACGCTGGCCCTGCCAGGGCAGCAGGACGAGCTGGTCAGGCGGGTCACGGCCGCGAACCCGCGAACCGTCGTCGTCGTGAACGCCGGCTCGCCGGTCGAGCTGCCGTGGGCCGACGACGTCGCGGCCGTGCTGCTGACCTGGTTCCCCGGCCAGGAGGCTGGCCATGCGCTCGCCGACGTGCTGCTCGGCGCGGCCGAGCCGGGCGGGCGCCTGCCGACGACGTGGCCGGTCAGGGAGGCCGACTGCCCCGTGCTGTCGACCACGCCAACCGCCGGGGTTCTGACCTACGAGGAGGGTGTGTTCATCGGGTACCGG
This sequence comes from Streptosporangiaceae bacterium, assembly GCA_030040195.1. Lineage (GTDB taxonomy): Bacteria > Actinomycetota > Actinomycetes > Streptosporangiales > Streptosporangiaceae > JAJYUU01. The sequence continues at coordinate 6,605 of JASHUE010000712.1, forward strand.
GCCTGGGACCGAACGGCGGTCGCGCCGCGGTACCCGTTCGGGCACGGCCTGGGCTACACCAGCTGGGAGTACGAGCGGATGACGGCCGGCCGCGGCCGCGTGACGGTGACGGTACGCAACACCGGCAGCCGGGCCGGCCGCGAGGTCGTGCAGCTGTACGCCGGGCCGGTCGCGGCGGACGAGACCAGGCCGCGGCGCTGGCTCGCCGGGTTCGCCAGCGTCACCGCGGACCCCGGCGAATCGGTGACAGCCACCATCGATCTGCCCGAGCGGACCTGGCAGATCTGGGCCGACGGATGGCAGACGATAACCGGTGAGTACCGGCTCGAGGCGGCGCACAGCCTGGCCGACACCCGCCTCCGGGCGACGACCGCGATCACCTGACCGCCGCGGCTGCGGAACGCTCGACGCCTCGGCGGCTACCCGACGCTGTTCATCGCCGGCGGATGCTGCGGCATCGTCGGTGCCGTCGCGGTGACAGGCGTCCGGTCGGTGCGCTGAGCACCAGGGGCGAGGCCGGCCAGGCCGGCCTGCCCGCTTAGGCTGGCCACGTTATGGAAGATCGCGACGCGTGGTTCGGCCGCCGCACCTCGCACTGGCGGGACTGGCCCGCGGACCGGCTGCTGGCGGCCAAGGACCGGCGTGGCGTCACCATCAGCGTGATCATTCCGGCGCGGAACGAGGCGCGCACCGTGGCCGGCGTCGTCGGCGCTATCGCGCGCTCGCTGGTCACCCGACTGCCGCTGGTGGACGAACTCGTCGTAATGGACTCCGACTCCACCGATGGCACCGGCGACGTCGCCGCGGCCGCAGGCGCCAAGGTCTACCGGACCAGCGAGGTGCTCCCCGAGACCGGCAGTTTCGCCGGCAAGGGCGAGGCCCTGTGGAAGTCGCTGCACGTCACCACCGGCGATCTGGCCGTGTTCGTGGACGCAGACCTGACCAGCTGGGGCCCGCACTTCGTCACTGGCCTGGTCGGGCCGCTGCTGGCCGATGACCAGGTGCAGCTGGTCAAGGGGTTTTACACGCGCGTGCGGACGGAGTCAGACGGCTCGACTTCAACCGAGGGCGGCCGGGTGACCGAACTGGTGGCGCGTCCGCTGATCAGCCTCTGGTGGCCGGACCTGGCCGGCGTCGTGCAACCGCTCGCGGGGGAGTGGGCGGCCCGGCGCAGCCTGATGGAATCCCTGCCGATACCGGTCGGCTACGGCGTCGAGATCGCCACGCTGATGGACACCGCCTCGCGGCACGGGCTCGACGCCGTCGCCCAGGTCGATCTCGGCAGCCGCGCGCACCGGCACCAGGCCAACCATGACCTCGCGCTGATGTCGGCCGAGCTGCTCGTCGT
>JASHUE010000713.1:0-7737 GCA_030040195.1 Streptosporangiaceae bacterium
GGCGGCGTCAACGGCCAGCGCGACGGCCCCCAGCAGTGGCGCATCCTCGGGGAAGTGGGCGACGACCAGCTCAGGCGGGAACGGGACGCCCGCCCGCAGGGCCTCGGTGAGCCTGGGCTCAATCCGGTCCCACGAGCGGACCATTCCGCCGCCTACCGCGATCCGGACCGGATCGACGAGGATGGCGAGATTCGTCAGGTGGAAGGCCAGCTCGTTCACGAACTCGCCGATCAGGCCATCAAGCGCTGGGTCCTGCCGGCTGGCCAGGAAGACGTCGGCAGCGGACTGCCCGTCCGGGCTGAGGCCGGCCGCCACCGCCCGTCCCGGCAGCGCCTGGCCGCTTACTACGTCCTCCAGCATGACGCGGTGCCCGAGCTCGCGGCCAACATCCGCAGGCGTGCGCAGGTTGTAGCCGATCTCGCCGGCCGCGCCGTGGCCGCCGGCCAGCACCCGCCCGCCGATGACGATGGCCGTTGCCAGGCCCGTGCCCAGGTTCAGGTACACCGCCGGGTCATAGCCGGCCAGCGCACCCCACCGGCTCTCGGCTCTGGCCGCGGCCTTGGCGTCGGTAGCCATCCGGATGCGGACGCCAGGGAACGCGGTGCGCAGCTCGTCCCCGAACCTGAGCGCGCCCCAGCCCTCGATCGCCGGTGCGAGCTCGACCCGGTCCTCGAACGGGATCCCGAAGGTGGCCGCGCCGACGGCGGCAAGCTTGGCGTCAGGCGCAGCCGTACCGAGCAGGTCACGCGCGGTCTCGACGCCGTGGTTGAAGCTCGCGACGGCACCCAGCTCGCCGCGGCTGGGTACGGCGACCGAGGCGAGCTTGTTGCCGGCCAGGTCGCAGACGGCCGCCGCGATCTTCGTGCCGCCGAAGTCGAGCCCGAGCACGACTGGGGGGTGGGTCATTCAGCGTTCCGAGGGCGTTCGAAAGTCGTCATTCCGAAATTTTAGTTAGGACAGTATCCTAACTAACTGGCTGGCGACAAGAGGCGCTCCGCAGGTGATCGCAGGTGGCCAGCGTGATGACGGCCAGATCGCCGCGACTTGCGTCGGTCGGCGCTCGTACATAGGGAAGGATGTGATCGTGGCCGCCACGACACCCACCCGGCCGCGGGACAGTGCAGGCGCGGACGCGCCGCCGCCCGTACCCGACCCTGTGGCCAGCCGGCGTTCGCGCCCGGTGCCCGACGCGGGCGACCAGCCTCTGCTTTCCGGGCCCGACGTCGCGCCTGGCCAGGACTCCGCGGGCACACTTCCGGTCGGCCGGGTTCGGTCACTGCGGGCCGCCAGGCCCCAATTGCTGCGGGCCATGAACGAGCAGCTGCTCATTCAGCACATTCGCCATCTCGGCCCGTGCTCGCGGGCCGAGCTGGCCCGGCTGTCCGGGCTGTCCAAGCCGACGGTTTCCCTTGCCCTGGCCAACGTGGAACGGTCCGGGCTGGTGCGCGAGGCCGGTCAGCGGACGGGCGTGCCCGGGCGGTCGGCCGTGCTGTACGAGATCCGGCCCGATGCCGGGTACGTCCTTGGCCTCGATATCGGGCGCGATTACCTGCGCGGCGCTCTCGCCGACCTCACCGGCGAAGTAATCGCGCGTTCCTCGCTTCGCAGCCGGGTTGACAGCGTGAGCGGCCGGGTCGCCGAGCTGATAAGGCTGGCCGATGAACTCTGCGAGCATGCGGGCATCACCAGGTCAGAGGTCACCCAGACAGTCGTCGGGAGCCCGGGCGTCTACGACCCGCGGCGTAACGCCATCGCCCTGGCAGGCGGTCTGGCCGGCCTGGGCAAGACGGCCGTGCTCAAACAGCTGCGCCAGGCGTTCGGCTCGCAGCTGGCCCTCGAGAACGACGCCGATGCCGCCTCGCTGGCCGAGCGCGAGCACGGCCACGGTCGTGAGGTCCCCACGTTCGCGTTCGTCTGGGTTGGCACCGGCGTCGGCATGGGCCTCGTCATCGACGGTCACCTGCACCGCGGTGTGCACGGGGTGGCCGGGGAGATCGCGTACATGCCGATCACCGCGGACCAGGGTGCCGACCCGGGCGAGGCACGCCGTCGCGGGACGCTCGAGGCGGCGGGCTCGGCTGCCGCGGTTGTGAGGGCCGCGCGCCGGGCCGGCATGCGCGGCTCGCTGTCGGCCCGGCGGGTGTTCGAGGCCGCGGCCACCGGGGATGCGCGAGCGGCGGCAGTGGTCGCGGGAGAAGCAGAGCTGGTCGCCAGGGCGGTGTGCGCCATCGTCACCGTCGTGGACCCTGAGCTCGTGGTACTCGGCGGCGGCATCGGCCAGGCTCCTGGCTTCGCGGCGGCAGTCGCCTCTGAACTCGCGCGGCTTGCGCCGGTGATGCCGGAGGTCAGGGTCAGCGCGCTTGGCACCGACGCCGTGGTCGAGGGGTGCCTTGCTTCCGGCGCCGAGCTGGCCTGGCAGCGGCTGACCGCGTTGCTGTCCAGTTCGCTCGCGCCAGAGAGCCCGGCCGGCGCGCGCGGCTAGGGCACCGGCGCCATCCCGCCCGGCTCCTCAGATGGCGGAGGTCGCCGCATAGGCCGGGCTGTAGCCGTAGCCTGCGAATTGCAGACAGTACAGTCCAATGGTGATTGTTGCCGAGGACGCCAGCCGCACCCTGCCGTCGCCGAGGATGCTGCGCTGGGAGATCTTCACGGTCTTCGCGATCTCGCTCGGCGCGAGCGGGCTGAACGCGCTACTGAGCCTGGTCGGAGACCTGCTGTCCAAGCAGTCACTGAGCAGCCAGCAGGCATATCTCGTGGGCTCGCTGTCGACGAACAACTGGCTCGACCTCGTGCTCCAGCTGGTTGCCATCGCCGAGGACCTGATGCCGGTGGTGCTGGTGTTCTACCTGATGGCCAGATCAGGCGAGCCGCCGTCAGTGATGGGGCTGGATGCCCGCCAGCCGGGCCGGGACTTGCTCAGGGGAGCGGTGGTGGCCGCGGTCATCGGCGGCGCCGGCCTCGGGCTGTACCTGGGCGCGTATCACCTCGGGGTCGAGCTCAACGTGGTGCCGGAGTCACTGCCGGCCGTCTGGTGGCGCATCCCGGTGCTGCTCCTGAGCGCGGCGCACGACGGGATCCTGGAAGAGATCCTGGTCATCGGCTATCTGCTCCGGCGGCTCGACCAGCTTGGGTGGACACCGTGGAAAGCGATCGTCGTCGCCGCCATCCTCCGCGGGTCCTATCACCTCTACCAGGGCATCGGCGCGTTCGTCGGGAACGCGATCATGGGCCTGATCTTCGGTTACCTGTACCGGCGGTGGGGCCGGGTAACGCCGCTGATCGTCGCGCACACGCTCATCGACGCAGTCACGTTCGTGGGCTACGCGGCCCTGGTCGGCAAGGTGTCGTGGCTGCCGCCGAAATGAGGTGACCGGCCCTAACGGCCGAGGTCGGCGAGCACTCTGGCCGCTGGCAGGCGGGTGAGGGCGGCACCGGGCAGGGTGAGCTTCGACCGACGCACCCCGCTGCCGATCACGACCCAGGGCGCCGCGGCCACGGCCGCATCGACGAAGACCGGCCAGTCAGCCGGCAGTCCGAGCGGGGTAATCCCGCCGTACTCCATTCCGGTCAGCTCTACCGCGGTGTCCATCGAGGCGAACGAGGCCTTACGGACGTCCAGCTCCCGCTTGACCAGGCCGTTTACGTCGGCTCTGGTCGTCGCGAGGATCATGCACGCGGCCATTCGCGTCTGCCCCTCGCGGCGTCCGGCGACGACCACGCAGTTAGCCGACTCGGTGAGCGCGACCTCGTACTTCTCGCAGAACGCCGCGGTGTCGGCCAGCGCAGGATCGATCTCGCTCACTCCAACCTGGTCGGCCGGGAGCACCTCGGCAAGCTCGGCGAGAGCCGCGGCCACCGGCGGCGCCAGCAAGTCTCGGCGCTCGAGCGCGGGCGCGACGATCAGGCTGCCAATGTGCATCGTCATCCGCCGCAGTCTAGGCGCACACTGCGGCGGATCACCCAGTGGTGGCTAGCCGCTGAGGGTGCCGAGCGTCGCCGTGACGCTCTTCGTAGAGCCGTTGCGTCGCACGTGCAACGTGACATTCGTTCCTGGCTTCATCGTGGCCAGGTCCGCCTCGAGAGCCGCTAGTGTCGGCGTGGCCTCGCTATTGAGGCCCACGATCACATCGCCGCTGCGCAGGCCGGCCTTGTCAGCGGGGCCGCCCTCGGAAACATCCACGATCGCCACGCCCGTGCCCTGACCCTGCTGATTGGCGGAGGTCTGAGCGGTGATCCCGAGGGAGGCCCGGCCGGAGTTGGACACCCTCCCTGTCTTGATGATCTGGTCGGCGATGTTCCGCACGGTGTCGCTCGGGATCGCGAAGCCGATCCCCGGCGCCGCGCCCGCGTCAGGAAGGCGCGCCGCCAGCGTCGGAATCCCGATGACCTGGTCATCCAGGGTGACCAGTGCTCCGCCGCTGTTGCCAGGATTGATGGCGGCACTGGTCTGGATGGCGGAGGCGATGATGGTGGGGCCGCCGCCGCCGCTCTCAGAGACGGTCCGCCCCGTCGCCGAGATGATGCCCTGCGTGACGCTGTCGGTCAGCCCAAGCGGGTTGCCCATGGCCAGCACGATCTCGCCGATCGCTGCGTCCTCCGAGTTGCCGAACTTGGCGGCCTTCAGCTTGCTAGCGTCCTTGGTGACCCTGATGACGGCGAGGTCGTCCGGAGGGAACGTGCCGATCACGTCGGCCGTCACCATGCCGACGCCGCTCGCCGGTAGCACCTCGACGGTCTTGGCGTCACCGACAACGTGGGCGTTGGTGACGATGTCGCCCTTGGAGTCGTAGACAACGCCTGAACCGGTCGAGTCGCCCACGGTGATCTGGACGACCGACGGCAGCACGGTCCGCACGACCTGCTCGTAACTGTCCTGCAACGGGACGGACGCGGACTGACCAGAAGCGCTGGGTGCGCTGGAGCTTGAGCATGCCGCCGCAGTTATCGCCGTCAGCAGCGCGACACCGGGAAGCAGCCACGCACGCGCGCGTGCGGTTGCTGACGTATCCATAAATATTCCCCCAGTGCCGAAACCGGCGACGCCCCTATTCTGTCCAGCATGTCGCTGGATGAATCACTCGCGGAGATTATCGGCAACACGGGCATCGAGGCCGGCGACGCATCGGTAGCGCGCCTGTCAGGCTCGCTGTCGGCCGGTGCGCTGACCGCCGCCGAACTCACCGCCTTCTACCTGGCCAGGATTGCGCAACTGAACCCGGACCTGCGGGCGGTGATCACCGTCAGTACCGCCGCGGCGAGCGAAGCCGCCGCAAGTGACGAGCGGCGGGCCCACGGCACCGGACGCGGACCGCTCGACGGGATCCCGGTGCTCGTGAAGGACAACGTGTCAGCCGCCGGGTTGCCCGCCACGGCTGGCTCGCCCGCACTATCGCGCGCCGCTGACCCCGACGCCTTCCTGGTGACCAGGCTGCGAGCAGCTGGCGCGGTCATCATCGGCAAGGCCAACCTGTCGGAGTGGGCGAACTTCAGGTCCAGGCCGTCCAGCAGCGGGCTGAGCACACTCGGCGGCCAGGCCGTGAACCCGCACGGGAGCGGGCGCAGCCCGTCCGGCTCGAGCTCGGGCTCCGCGGTCGCGGTGGCCGCGGGCCTGGCCCCGCTGGCGGTAGGAACGGAGACCGACGGCTCGATCGTCTCCCCGGCCGGCGCGTGCGGCGTGGTCGGCATCAAGCCCACCCTCGGCCTGGTCAGCCGCTCTGGGGTTGTGCCGATCTCGGCCGCTCAAGATACCGCCGGGCCGATGGCACGGACCGTGGCCGACGCAGCGGCGCTGCTGACCTCGCTCGCGGGTTACGACGAGGCAGACCCGGCGACCGAGCCGGCCGCGGCCGAGGCCTGCGACTACACGGCCTTCCTCCGGCCGGACGGGCTCGCGGGCGCGCGGCTTGGCGTCTGGCGTGACCCGTCGAGCAAGGCAGACGCCCGCACCGCCGCGGTTCTGGAGACGGCGATCGCCGCCCTCCGGGACGCGGGCGTGCAGGTCGTCGACCCCGTGCAGCTGGCGGACATCGACAAGCTCGGCGAGCCCGAGTTCGCTGCGCTTAACCACGAGTTCAAGCACGACATCAAGGCATACCTCGCCGGCCTCGGCGGTGACCATCCCGCTGATCTTGCCGAGCTCATCGCCTTTAACACCGGGAACGCGGCCGTAGTGCTGAATCACTTCGGTCAGGAACTGTTCGAGGCGGCTGAGGCCACCAGCGGTGACCTGGCCGATGCCGACTACCGGGAGGCGCGCGAGTCCGCTACCAGGATTGCCAGGTCCGCACTCGACGGCGCCCTCTCCGCGGACAAGCTCGACGCCGTCATAGTCCTGACCGGCCATCCGGCCTGGCTGATCGACCACGTGCTGGGCGATTACCACGCATGGGGGTCCTCAAGCCCGGCAGCCGTGTCGGGGTATCCGTCAATCACGGTCCCTGCCGGGTTGGTCAGCGGGCTGCCGGTCGGGCTGTCGTTCATCGGCGCGGCGTGGACCGAGCCGCGGCTGATCGAACTGGCGCACGGCTTCGAGCTGGCCCTGGCCGGAAGATCACCCGCTGGGCCAGCGGGCATCGCGGCCTGCACGCAGCGATAGCCTGGCGCCCATGGACACCTGGCCCGCCCCCGACGTACCCAGCCTGCCCGGACGGGCCCCCGAGACGAAGATCTGGGACACCGCGACCGGGACACTTGCCGTCGCGGCTCCCGGCCTTCGCGCCCGTCTCTACGCCTGCGGGATCACGCCCTACGATGCGACGCACATGGGCCATGCTGCTACGTATATTGCCTGGGACCTGCTGATCCGCGCCTGGCTTGACGCCGGACACCAGGTCAGCTACGTGCAGAACGTGACCGACGTCGACGACCCGCTGCTGGAGCGGGCGAATCGGGATGACGAGGACTGGCGAGAGCTCGCTGAGCGCGAGATAGCGCTGTACCGGGCCGACATGGCTGCGCTGCGGGTGCTGCCGCCTGATGAGCTGATCGGCGCGGTCGAGGCGATGCCGCTCATCGAGCGCTTCAACCGGCTGCTGGCGGACCGCGGCTCGGTCTACGAGCTGGACGGTGACGTTTACTTCACCCGGTTCGCCGACCCGGACTTCGGATCGGTCTCTGGGCTGGATACTCCCACCATGGTCGAGCTTGCGGCCGAGCGCGGCGGTGACCCTGGCCGGCCATGCAAGAAGGACCCGCTGGACCCCTTGGTCTGGACGGCCGAGCGGCCAGATGAGCCGTCCTGGCCGTCGGACTTCGGCCCAGGGCGGCCGGGCTGGCACGTCGAGTGCGCCGCCATCGCGACGCACTACCTCGGCGAGGAGTTTGACGTGCAGGCGGGCGGCCGCGACCTGGTCTTCCCGCATCACGAGATGAGCGCGGCCCACGCGCGTGTTGCTCTGGCCAACAGTAAGGCCTTCGCCCGCCGGTACGCGCACGCGGGCATGGTGCGCCTGGACGGGGAGAAGATGTCCAAGTCGCTCGGCAACCTGGTGTTCGTGTCCTGGGTGCTGGCCGAAGGACACGACCCGATGGCGGTCAGGCTGGCCCTGCTGGCTCACCACTACCGGCAGGACTGGGACTGGACAGACACAGGGCTCGCGGCCGCCACCGACCGGCTCGCCGCCTGGCGCGCGGCGGCGAGCGCCGCCGGCGGCCACAAGGCAGCGCGAGGGGGAAACCGGGCCGCAGGCCTGGACGTGCTCGCGGCGGTCAGAGACCGCATCGCCGACGACCTGGACG
>JASHUE010000714.1:0-5030 GCA_030040195.1 Streptosporangiaceae bacterium
TCGTGGTTCACGCGGTGCCCTGGTACCAGCCGGGCGGGCTGGCGGAGACCGCCGCGGACCTGGCCAGGACCGGGGATGCCGGCCGTATCGCCACCGACGGCGCCGGGCCGGGCGCGGCCAGGCCAGCCGAGCTGGCGCAGCTGCGGCTTCCGCTGACACCGCAGGAAGCGGCCCGGCTCGAGGAGCTGGGCGCGGACTGCGCCGTGGCGCTGGAAACCGCGCTGCGCTGCTGGCAACCGACCGAGCGTGAGTGCGACCTGGCCGCGCGGATCGCGGCGGCGCTGGAGCAACGCCTGATCCTGCCCTCGGTACTGCTCGTCGGCGGAGCAGCACGACGGCTGGCCTATCGTCACCCCGTTCCCGGCCCGAACCTCACCGGCAGCGACGCGCTCGCGGTCATCGTCGGCGTCCGCGGCGGCCTGAATGTCGCGTGCTCGCGCACCGTGTGTGCGGGCGAGCCGGCCGCCGACCTGGCGGCAAGGCATCGCGCGGCGTGCGCGGTCGAGGTCGCCATGATCGAGGCGACCCGGCCCGGCCGCACGTGGGAGCAGGCACTGGATGCCGGCCGCGCGGCGTACGCCGCTGCTGGCTACCCCGACGAGTGGCGCGAGCATGTGCAGGGCGGGCCGATCGGCTACCTGTCCAGGGAGTTCGACGTCGTCCCCGGAACGGACAGCGCGCAGACCGTGATCAGGAGCGGCGACGCGTTCGCATGGAACCCGACGGTACGGGGCGGAAAGTCCGAGGACACCTACATCGTCACGGCCGGGCGGCCCAGCCCGGTCAGCAACACACCCGACTGGCCTTCACTCACCGTCAACACCGCAACCGGGGCCGTCAGCCGACCGGCGATCCTGTCGGTCTGACGCCACGGCTCCCCGATGACCAGCCCACAGCCCCGCGAAGAGAGGTTCCGCTGCAATGAGCACTGAGCCGAGCGCACCAGCTAGCAATGACCCGCAGGCTATCGGCCTGCGCCCGAAGTCCGTCGGCCTGCGGGGTGACTGGATCGCGTCCATCACCAACGTGGCGCCTACCGCGGCCACCACGTTGACCATGGCCGCGCTGATCGGCGCCAGCGGCCTCGCGTCCCCGTTGGCGCTGCTGATCGCTGGCGCGGCAATGCTGTGCTGCTCGGTCGCCTATCACCGGCTGAACCGCTGGCAGGCGTCCGCCGCCGCCCCGGTGAACTGGGTGGCCCGCGGCCTGTCGCCGGTGATCGGCTTCGCGGTCGGCATCCTCGTGCTGATGACGGCGCTGACCTCGAACATCGGCAATATCACGCTCCTCGGGTCGACGGTTCTCGGCCTGGTCGCCCCGAGCGAGACCGGCAACAAGCCGCTGACCTGGATTGTCGCCACCGCGCTCTGCCTGGTTGTGGTTGGCATCGCCATTATCGGCGTCAAGGTGACGATCAGGTTCGAGGGCTGGGTGGTGCTGGGCGAGTACATCATCATCGGGACGCTGGCGATCTGGGGCCTGACGAGCGAGCTCTCGCACCACCACGGACCGAGCTGGTCGTGGTTCTCCGTCTCCCACGCGCCGAGCGGCTCGACCGGGCTGATCGCCGGCGTGGTCATCGCGACATTCCTGCTCGGCGGCTGGGATTCCCCCATCTACCTGGGCGATGAGCAGCAGCGGCCGCGCGACCCCGGTCGCTCGGTCATGATCTCGATCACGTTCTGCACGCTGTGGGTGGTCGGCCTCTTCGTCTGCCTGGAAGGGCTCGCGCCTGCCAGCGACATCACCGCCAACGGCAGCAACGTGCTGCCGTACCTGGCCGGCCGGCTCACGGGCAAGGTCTTCGTCGATCTCGTCGCGCTGGCGGTGATCGCATCTTTTGCCACCACGACTCAGTCGCAGATCGTCGACGGCAGCCGGATCATGTTCGGCATGGCCCGCGACAAGATCCTCCCCCGGCGGCTTGGCATCGTGAACAGGACGCACCGCACGCCGGTGGCCGGCCTGATCGTCATGGGCCTGATCCCGATTCTCGCGCTCGTCCTCTACCTGGCCAGCAGCAGCCTCGAGCGGACGATCGTGTACATCGACTCCACCGGCGGGCTCCTGTTCGCCGGCTACTACGTGGTGGTCTCGGTCTACTCCATCTGGTACTACCGCGGCGTGCTGTTCCGTGACGTGCGGGAGTTCCTCCTCGGCCTGCTGCTCCCGCTGGTCGGCGCGGGCACGCTGGTGTACGTGATCGTCAAGTCGCTGCCGGGCACGTCGGGCATCGTCCAGGTCCTGGCGCTCGTCCTCTTCCTGGTCGGCGTGCCGCTGGCACTGGTGTCGTGGGCGATCACCCGGGCGCCGTTCTTCCGGATCAAGCCCGAGCGCTACCACGAAGGAGACGAGGTCGAGCAGCCAGCTCCCGCCGTCAGTGCCTAAGCCTCAGGGCAGGCACGGGCGGCCGCCGGTCCTGGCCAATGGCCAGGACCGGGGTCGCCCGCCGCTGCGCAGCGACGGGTGGCTGCGCGGCGATGACGAGGTTGCGCTGGAGCACCGGGCGGCGTTGCGTCCTGCCGGGTTCCGCTCGGCGATGCTGGCCGGTGCGCGCGCTCCTGATACCGGAACGAGGCGTCACCGGCACGCTGACGGCCGCCCGCTGATCGGGATCGCGAGTACGGCCAGCGATCTTAACCGGTGCGACCGTGGCCTGGACGTGCTGGCAGCCGCGGTGCGCGCCGGAGTGCTGGCCGCGGGCGGCCTGCCGCTCGCGTTCCCGGTCATGTCGCTGAGCGAAGACCTGATGAAGCCGACGGCGATGCTGTACAGGAACCTGCTGGCGATCGAGGTCGAGGAGACGATCAGATCGCAGCCGCTGGACGGCATCGTCGCGCTCGGCAACTGCGACAAGAGCGTGCCCGCCTACCTGATGGCGCTGGCCAGCGCCGACGTTCCGGCGCTGCTCGTGACGGGCGGCTCCCGCGCGCCGGCTACGTTCCGCGGCGAGCAGCTGGGGAGTGGCACGTCGCTGTGGCGCTACTACGACGCGCGCCGGTCCGGACAGCTCACCGACCCGCAGTGGAACAGGCTCGAGGTCTGCCTCGGCCGCGGCCTCGGGGCGTGCAACACGATGGGCACCGCCTCGTCGATGGCGATCGTGGCCGAGGCGCTCGGCCTGATGCTGCCCGGCACCGCCGTCCTGCCCGCCGGTGACCCGGCGCAGGTGGCGCTGGCCGAGGCGGCGGGCCGGCGCATCGTTGCAATGACCACCTCGGGGACGCGGCCCTCGGCCGTGCTCACCCCGGCCGGGTTCGGCAACGCGATCGCGGCCCTGGCGGCTGTGGGCGGGTCGACGAACGCGATCATCCACTTGTGCGCGATCGCCGGCCGGCGTGCCATCACGCTGCCGTTGGAGCGGTTCGCCGAGGTGAGCGCGTCCGTGCCGGTTATCGCCGACGTCAGCCCGGTCGGGTCGGGGCTGATGTCCGACCTGGCGGCCGCCGGCGGTCTGCCCGCGGTGCTCGCGCAGATCACGCCGCACCTGGATCTGGATGTCGCCACCGCGACCGGCGAGTCGCTCGGTGAGGTGCTGGCCCGGCACCCTATCCGGGCACGCGGCGCCATCCGGTCCGCAACTGACCCGGTCACGCCTTCGGCGGCCTTCACGATCGTCCGCGGCAACCTCGCCCCGGACGGCGCGGTCATCAAGACCGCGGCCGCCAGCCCGGCGCTGCTTCGTCACCGGGGGCGCGCCGTGGTGTTCCACTCGTACAACGAGATGCGCGAGCGGATCGACGACCCGGCGCTCGAGGTCACACCGGACTCGGTGCTCGTCCTGGCGGGCTGCGGCCCGGCGGGCGCGGGCATGCCGGAGTGGGGGATGCTGCCGATCCCGCGCAAGCTGCTCGACCAGGGCGTCACCGACATGGTGCGGATCAGCGACGGGCGGATGAGCGGCACCAGCTTCGGGACCGTAGTACTGCACGCCGCGCCAGAAAGCGCGGTCGGAGGCCCGCTCTCGCGGCTGCGGGACGGCGACATGGTGCGGTTGGACGCGCGGGCGGGCGAGCTGTGCGTCGAGGCCGACCCGGAAGCGTTCGCGGCCAGGACGCCGGTCCTGCCGCCGGTCCGCGACCTGCGCGGCTGGCCGGTTCTGCACCGGGCGCACGTCACCCAGGCCCCGCAGGGATGCGACTATGACTTTCTGCAGGCGCGCTCACCGGAGCAGCTGCCGTTCGCCGAGCCGGTGATCGGCCGGTCCTAGGTCTTGGCCGCCACCGCGCCCCAGGGAGTAGAGCCGTCCCTCGCAGCAGGAGGCAGGAGTCAATGCAGGAGAGCCGATCGCCCGCACATCCGGACCAGGTCCTGGCCACGTTTCCCGACCAGCAGCCCGGCGAGGTAACCCAGGCCGTCGCCGCGGCCCGCTCGGCTGCACCGGGATGGGCGGGGCTGCCCGCGCTGCAGCGCAGCCAGGCGCTGGACGCCGCGGCCGACGCGGTCGCCGGCGCGGCCGGTGACCTGACCGAGCTCGGGATCGCCGAGGTCGGCAAGCCGCGCGGCGAGATGGCGGCCGAGGTCGCCAGGGGCGTGGCGATCCTGCGGTACTACGCACAGGCGGCGCTGGACCCGGACGGCGACACCCTGCCATCAGCCGATGGCCGGTCGCTGCTCATGAGCCGCCGCCGACCGCACGGCGTGGCCGGCTGCATAACCCCGTGGAACTTTCCCGTAGCGATTCCGCTCTGGAAGATCGCGCCGGCGCTGGCCTACGGAAACGCAGTCGCATGGAAGCCCTCGCCCGCTGCCACTGCCATCGCGCGCGAGCTTGCGGCCCTGGTGGCGACCGCACTGCCGCCCCGAGTGCTCGCGCTGGTGACGGGCGACGCCGACTCCGGCCAGGCGCTGACCCAGGCGGCCGATCTCATCTCGTTCACCGGGTCGGCGGCGGTCGGCAGGTCGGTGGCGGTCGCCGCCGCCGAGCGCGGCATCCCCGCGCAGGCGGAGATGGGCGGGCAGAACCCGGCCGTGATCCTGCCCGACGCGGACCTGGAGCAGGCCGCGCGGATTATCGCCCAGGCCGCGAT
>JASHUE010000715.1:0-10873 GCA_030040195.1 Streptosporangiaceae bacterium
GACAAGGCTTACGACTTCATCAGGGAGACCGTCGCGCACGGCGGCTCGGTCCTGTACGTGGGGACGAAGAAGCAGGCGCAGGAGGCCATCGCCGAGCAGGCCCGCCGGGTCGGCATGCCGTTCGTGAACCAGCGCTGGCTCGGCGGGATGCTGACCAACTTCGGCACCGTTTACAAGCGCCTCCAGCGGCTCAAGGAGCTGGAGGAGATCGACTTCGACGACGTGGCGGGCTCCAACCTCACCAAGAAGGAACTGCTGCAGCTGCGCCGCGAGAAGGACAAGCTTGAGCGCTCGCTCGGCGGCATCAGGGACATGGCCAGGGTCCCGAGCGCGCTGTGGGTGGTTGACACCAAGAAGGAGCACATCGCCGTCAGCGAGGCCCGCAAGCTGGGCATCCCGGTGATCGCGATCCTCGACACCAACTGCGACCCGGACGAGGTTCAATACCCGATCCCCGGCAATGATGACGCCATCCGCAGCGTCGCGCTGCTCACCAGGGTGGTCGCTGACGCGGTGGCGGATGGCCTGATCGCGAGGGCCGGTGCTGCGACCGCCGATGACAAGCCGGCCGCCGCCACCGGTGACGGCATGCTGGGCGCCGAGGAGCCGCTGGCGGAGTGGGAGCGCGAGCTGCTCGAGGGCCGGCCCGAGGCCGAGACCGAGGTGCAGGAGGGCGGTCCCGAGGGCCTGGCCGAGGACACGGGCACCGCAGCCGAGCTGAGTGAGGCGAAGGCCGAGGGTGACGCGATCCTGGCCGAGGCTGCCGACGAGGACGCTGGCTCGCAGACGGGGTGATTGCCCACGGCGGGCTCCTGGCCGGGCAGGCCGGCAGCCGTGGCGAGGCCGGACTGGACAACGAGAGATGGGGACATGGCGAACTACACCGCCGCCGACGTGAAGCGGCTGCGTGAGCAGACCGGCGCCGGCATGATGGACTGCAAGAACGCGCTGGTAGAGGCCGACGGCGACTTCGAGGCCGCGGTCGAGTCGCTGCGCCTCAAGGGCGTCAAGGACGCCGGCAAGCGCGCCCAGCGCACCGCGTCCAACGGCCTGGTGACGGCACTGACCGACGGCCCGGCCGCGGGCGTGCTGGTCGAGCTGAACTGCGAGACCGACTTCGTGGCCAAGACCGACCTGTTTCAGCAGGCCGCGGCCGACATCGCCGCGGCCGCGCTGGCGGCCGGACCAGCTGCGGCCGCGGACCGGCTAGCAGTCCTCGGGCTCGAGGTGAGGCCGGGCCAGACGGCCCAGGACCTGATCGACGAGGCGGGCGCGTCGCTGAAGGAGAAGCTGGAGCTCGGCCGCTATGCGCGATTCGATGGCGGCTACATCACCAGCTACCTGCACAAGTCGAGCCCGGACCTGCCGCCGACGATGGGCGTGCTCGTCCAGCTGGACAAGGCCGACCCCGAGGTCGCGCAGGAGGTTGCCTTCCAGGTCGCGGCGATGCGGCCGCAGTACGTGACGCGCGATCAAGTCCCCGGCGACGTGCTGGCGGGCGAGCGCCGCATTGCCGAGCAGATCACCAGGGATGAGGGCAAGCCGGAGCAGGCCATCCCGAAGATCGTGGAAGGCCGGCTCAACGCATTCCTGAAGGAGATCGTCCTGACCGAGCAGAACTCGGTCCGCGAGGAGAGCAAGAAGAAGTCGGTCGGCCAGCTCCTCGCTGACCACGAGGCCAGCGTACGGCAGTTCGCCCGGTTCCAGGTCGGGCAGGCAGGTTGACCCTGGCCGGGGGCATGACCGCTGTGGCAGGAACCCAGCCGGGCAATCCGGATGCCGAGCCCGGACTGGGTCCTGCGCGCGGCGAGGCCCGGCCGGACTGGCGCCGGGTCGTGCTCAAGCTCTCGGGCGAGGCGTTCGCGGGCGGTGAGCCGCTCGGGATCTCTCCCGACGCAGTCATCCACATCGCCAGGGAAATAACCGCGGCCTGGCGCGAGGGCTTCCAGATCGCGGCCGTGGTGGGCGGCGGCAACATGTTCCGCGGCGCCCAGCTCTCCGAGCGCGGCATCGATCGCTCCCGCGCGGACTACATGGGCATGCTCGGCACGGTAATCAACTGCCTGGCGCTGCAGGACGTCCTGGAAAAGCTTGGCGTCGAGACCCGGGTGCAGACCGCGATCACGATGGGCCAGGTCGCCGAGCCCTACATCCCCAGGCGGGCGATCCGGCACCTGCAGAAGAACCGGATAGTGATCTTCGGGGCCGGCCTGGGCGCGCCGTTCTTCTCCACTGACACCTGCGCCGCCCAGCGGGCGCTCGAGATCGGCGCCGCGGCCGTGCTCAAGGGCACTCAGGTGGACGGTGTCTACGACTGCGACCCGAGGACCACCCCGGACGCTGTCCGGATCCCGTACCTCGACTACGCCGACGTTCTGCAGCGCAAGCTACGGGTCATGGACGCGACCGCGGTGAGCCTCTGCATGGACAACAATCTGCCAATTGTCGTGTTTGACCTGATGGGTGAGGGCAACGTGGTCCGGGCCGTGCGCGGTGAAAGGATCGGCACGCTGGTGAGCAGGTCGGAGCCCTGATGGTCGGCTTTGAGCGGTGCCTCGGCCTGGATCAGAGCAGCCAGGCGTTGCGATGCCGTGGCAGAGCGGCGATGATCGAGCGCACCATGGACGTATACGGGTTGGCGGAGGCGGCCCGACTGGATGCCTCTACTTACGCACAGGAGCCGCAGTGATCGACGAAACTCTCCTCGAAGCCGAGGAGAAGATGGAGAAGGCAGTCGCGGTTGCCAAGGAGGAGTTCAGCGGTATTCGCACCGGCCGGGCTCATCCGTCGATGTTCAACAAGATCACGGCCGAGTATTACGGCACGCAGACGCCGGTCAATCAGCTGGCGTCCTTCCATCTGCCCGAGCCGCGGATGGTGATCATCCAGCCTTATGACAAGGGCTCGATGAACGCGATCGAGAAGGCCATCAGGAACTCCGACCTTGGCGTCAACCCCTCGAACGACGGAATCATCATCCGGGTTGTGTTCCCCGAACTCTCCGAGGAGCGCCGTAAGGAGTACATCAGGATCGCCCGGCACAAGGCCGAGGACGGCCGGGTCTCCATTCGCAACATCCGCAGGCACGCCAAGGACTCGATCGACAAGCTGGTGAAGAACGGCGAGGCCGGCGAGGACGATGGTCGGCGGGCCGAGCGGGAATTGGACGAGCTGACGCATGGCTATGTCGACCAGGTCGATGAGCTGCTGAAGCACAAGGAAGAAGAGCTGCTCGAGGTCTAGCTTGCGGCTCGAAGATGATCACCGCCGGCCGGGCGGGCAGGACCTTCAGCGAGATGCCGGTCAGCCCGACGCCGATCCGGCTGCGCTGGGGAGTGCGACCGCGGTGACCGCGACCAGGTCAGGCAGGACCGGACGAAACCTGCCGGCGGCAATCGCCGTGGGCGTGGTGCTTGGCGGCCTGGTCCTCGTGACCCTGTTCACGGTCAAGGCCACGTTCCTGCTCTATGTCGGGATTATCGTGGCGATCGCGCTCTGGGAACTCAGCCACGCGCTTCGTTCCAGGGACATCGACCTGCCGCTGATACCGATTGCGGTCGGCGGTACGGCCATGGTCACCCTGGCCTACTGGACGCAGGCCAAGTGGGCGCTGGCCGCGCTGGCGCTCGCCGCGATAGGCGTGCTGGCCTGGCGTCTGCCGGGCGGGGCCGCCGGTTACGTCAGGGACGTGACCGCAGGAATCTTCACGCTGATGTACCTGCCGCTGATGGCGGTCTTCGTGGCCCTGATGGTGGCCGAGCCCGACGGCGCCAGGCGCGCGCTCATCTTCGTCGTGCTGACCGTGTGCAGCGATACCGGCGGCTACCTGGCCGGAATCCTCGTCGGTCGGCACCCGATGGCGCCGGCGATCAGCCCGAAGAAGACCTGGGAGGGCTTCAGCGGCTCCATCGTGGCCTGCCTCATCGCCGGTGCGATCATGGTGCCGAAGCTCCTGCACGGCCATTTGTGGCAGGGCCTGGTGCTCGGCCTTGCCGCGGTCGTCGCCTCGACGCTTGGCGACCTCGCGGAGTCCATGATCAAGCGTGACCTGGAGATCAAGGACATGGGGCACCTGCTGCCGGGGCACGGCGGCATCATGGACCGGATCGACTCCCTGCTGGTCATGGCCCCGGTGATCTGGCTGCTGCTGGCCGTATTCGTGCCGAATGGCCACGCCGCCTGACCAGGTCGCTCTCTGGTACGGGCGCTGGCTGGTACGGGCGCCGGGCGACCGCGGCCATGCGGGCGGCGGTGACGTGGGAAACTCCTCGTTCCCTGGCGGCTAACGATTGTCGGCAGGACCCCAGACCCAGCTGCGCCGCTGGGCTGCGAGCTGGGTGATCAGGCTGTCTGAGCCGCGCTCCCGCGCGAGCCGGCGCTCCCGCTCGCTGATGGGGATGATCCAGAGCCACCGGACCGGCTCGTCCGGCCCGGCGGTATACCCGTCGAGGTAAGGCGCCTCGGGGCCGGGCAGGCGGGATGGGTCGTCCATCAGCAGCACCGCCTCATTGCCGCCGCCAAGCGGGAACGTCGCGGCCTCGTGATACCAGGGAATGCTGTGCCCGGGCCCGAGCCACGTCACCTCGCGCCAGGGGAACTGAGCAAGCCACAGGAATATGCGCGCCGCCTGGGCGCTGGGCATCGTGGTCGCCAGGGCAAGCTCGATCCTGGCCCGGCTCGCGGCGCCGTCGCCGGTCTGCTCGATGACCGGCATGCGCTGGCAGCTCATGCCGACCGTCGACAGCACCGTGAATCGCCGCTGCGTCACTGGCGGGCGTTCGGACACGCCGGTCAGCGGCTGCTTGCCGCCGCTCACGTCCCAGTAGCCGCCGCCCGGGCCGAGCCGCGACAGCAAATGGCCGAACGTCGCCTGCTGGATCGCCGCCCAGGCCTCCTGGCTGGTCCGCCACCGCCAGAACCGCTCGGCGTGCGCGATCCGGGGGCGAAGGCCCTCCATCGCGTCGTCCAGCGACCAGGCGAACGGTGTCTGGCCAATGACGTCCCGGCTGTAGCCGGGCATGCCCTTAGACAGGTCTGCCCAGCCCGCGATGACCGCCAGCGGCTCGCCGTTCTCCAGGATCGCGGCGCCATCGCCTTCCTCCAGCCAGACCGCGCGCAGTGCCTGCGGCTCGATCGGCGGCCTGCCTCCAGGGTGCTTGGTGTGCCCGACCGGCATCTCGGGCGCGTGGCCGGCACGCAGCCTGGCCAAGTCCACGGTCTCCGGCGCGGGCCGGTGATTGGCCAGCCAGGTGGCCGCGATCGCGCCCGACTTGTCGTGCAGGTACGCCGACGTCGCGATGCCGTCGTATTCCACGACGACCCTTCGGCTTCCGTACGGGCTCACGCTGTCCAGCAGCACCTCGGGATTACCGGGGGCGGCGGATATTCTGGGGGTCTGGCTAGCACCTCTGCGCAACGTCGGCACGTAGTGAAATCTATCGACTTTCTGCAGGTCATTCCGCACATGGTGCAGATATCCCGCAGGCGGATGCCTGCTGAGCAGGATCGGAGCACGCTGGTGACGAGCGCCACAGCGCCGACCGGGCCGGGAGCGCCGGGCGCAGCAGGAGTGTCGCTCGGGCCGAGGATCAAGCCGCCCCGCCACCTGGCCGACTTGGACCAGGCCGACCGCCGCGCCGCCGTGGCCGAGCTCGGGCAGCCGGGGTTTCGCGCCGACCAGCTCTCACGGCACTATTTCGCCCGGCTGACCGACGATCCAGCGGAGATGACCGACCTGCCGGCCGGGCTGCGCGGCGAACTGGCCGCCGCGCTGCTTCCGCCGCTGCTCACCTCGCAGCGCGAGCTGGAGTGCGATGGCGGAACGACCCGCAAGACGCTGTGGCGGGCCTTCGACGGCGCGCTGGTCGAATCCGTGCTGATGCGCTATCCCGACCGCGTGACGATGTGCGTCTCTTCCCAGGCCGGATGCGGAATGGGGTGCCCGTTCTGCGCGACCGGGCAGGCCGGGCTGACCCGGAACCTGTCCGCCGCCGAGATCGTGACCCAGGTGTTCGCCGGGGCCAGGGCGATGGCCAGGGGACAGGTGCCGGGCGGGCCCGGCCGGGTCTCGAACATCGTCTTCATGGGCATGGGCGAGCCGCTGGCCAACTATGCAAGCGTGCTGACAGCCGTTCGTCGCATTACCGAGCCCGTACCCGCCGGTCTTGGCATCTCGCAGCGAGCCGTGACGGTGTCCACCGTCGGGCTCGTGCCTGCGATGAGGAGACTGGCCGGGGAGGGCCTATCCGTTCGCCTGGCGGTCTCGCTGCACGCGCCGGACGACGAGTTGCGCGACGAACTCGTTCCTGTCAATCGCCGCTGGAAGGTGGCCGAAGTACTCGAGGCCGCCTGGGCGTATGCGGCGGCAACGGGCCGCCGGGTGTCGATCGAGTACGCGATGATCCGCGATATCAACGACCAGGCCTGGCGGGCCGACAGGCTGGCCTCCCTGCTTGAAGGTCGGCTAGCGCATGTCAACCTCATTCCGCTGAATCCCACCCCGGGTTCGAGGTGGACGGCGTCTGACCCTGCGGTCGCGGCCGAGTTCCTGGACCGGCTGGCGGACCGGGGAGTGCCGGTCACGGTCAGGGACACCAGGGGAACTCAGATCGACGGGGCCTGCGGGCAGCTGGCGGCGGCTGCGAGGTAGCGGATCGCCTCGTGAGTGACGGCGTTGCTGCGCGATGAGTGAGCCGCGGCATTGCGAGGTGACTGCGCGCGTTGCCGGGACGCCGAGCCGGCGGTCCGGTCGCGGCCGGGTACCTTATCCGCCATGGCGTGGATGCACGAGCTCGGCCGGCGTCGGCGGGCGCTGGTCGCGAACCTGATCCAGGCCGCCTGGCAGCACCTGCAGCAGGCCGGCGCGGTGACTGCCGACTCGGCGGCCGGGCGCAGGTTCGCCGCGTTCGGTCCGGGCACGCTCATGGCGTTCCCGACCGGCGCGGTCTATGGCGAGCGCTGGATCGAGGTCGGTGACAAGACCATGATCGCGGAGCTGGTTACCATGTGCGCGGGCATGGCGCCGGGCCATGACCTCGGTCCGGATCCGGTACTGCGCCTCGGCGACCGCTGCGTGATCGGGCGCGGCAGCCATATCGTCGCCCACCACTCCATCGAGATCGGAGACGATGTCTATACCGGTCCGTACGTCTACATCACGGATCAGAATCATAAATATGAGGACATCGACACCCCGATCGGCCGGCAGTGGCCCGTCAACAGCGCGGTCCGCATCGGAGCGGGCAGCTGGCTCGGCACCGGGGCGGTGATACTTCCCGGCGCCGCGATCGGCCGGAACGTCGTAGTCGCGGCTGGATCGGTCGTCCGCGGCGAGGTGCCGGACAACTGCGTTGTGGCGGGTGTGCCTGCCAAGATCGTCCGCCAGCACGTCCCCGGCCGCGGCTGGGGCCCGCCGCTGCGGCCCGAGTCCGTGATCTCCGCCCGGCCGGGACAGGCCAGCCCGACTGAGGGCTAAGGCCGGTGGTCCGAAGGCGCCTCGTCGCCCGCGAGCGGGCCGCGAGCGCCGACCCGGGCCGAGGTGAAGCCAGGATGTCGGGGTTTTGGCCTATAGGATGCCCTCACCATCACGGCGGCGAGCGAGCCGGGCCGGGGCGGCGCGGCCAGGCTGCCGCGGGCGTGAACGGAGCGGGCACATGCAGGGATGGCACAACGCGGCCACGCGCCGCTGGCTGGCACTCGGGTCGTCCACGCTTGTCGTGCTGGCGCTGACGTGCGCATTCGTGTCGGCCGGGCTAGCAGCGGCGGGCCCAGCCGAGGCTGCTTACGCAGGCTCGGACGGACTCATCGCGTTCGTCCGCGACGGCAACATCGCCACGATCAACCCGACGGCCCACCCGGGCACGCCGAAGACGCTCACGACCGGCGGGCGCGCGTCGGGACCGCGCTGGTCCCCGGACGGCAAGCAGATCGCCTACATCGACGACGGCAACCTCTGGGTGATGAATGCCAACGGCAGCCACAAGGAGCGCCTGACCGACTCCGCGCCTGGCTACCAGGACTCGCGACCGTCCTGGTCGCCGAACGGCAGGTACCTGGCGTTCGTCAGGACCAAGCGCGGCCAGCGCTATGGCTACCTCACCAGATACGGCCTCTCCTCCCGCAGCCTGAACACGTTCACGACCACGGTCAACGGCAAGCTCATCAGCGTTCCCGCACTGCCCGCTCCTGTCGCCTGGACCTGGACGCAGACCGCGCCGAAGTCAGCCACCTACGGCTCGTTCATCGCGTACGAGGGCGCCCGTCAGCTCTGCCCGTTCGCGCACAAGTACTGCCTCAACGTGCTGGGCTTCGGCAGCCAGTCGGACTACAAGAACGGCGCGCCATCGGCCGAATACGCGCCGTCCTCGTTCCGGCTCACCGACGCTGACTGGTTCCCGGCGAATCCGGCCAGGGACACCGACCTGATGACGACGCAAGAGAACTGCCCCGGCGGGCACTGCACGCCGGTCGGCCTGGATCTGGAAGTCGGCGCCAGCCCGACCCTGCCCGGTGCCTACGAGGGCGTCTACTCGCCGAACGGCCTGTACATCGCCTACGTACGCAACTCGGGCGGACAGGCCGAGATCTACGACCAGCTCGTCGACGCCATCGGCGTAGGTCAGCCACAGAAGCTGGCCGCGGGCACCGAGCCCGACTGGCAACCGACCCCGCGTCCTTAGCTGGCGCGCTCCCGGGGTGCGCCCCCCGGCCGCGGGGTGCGCGCCGACGGCGCGCTGCGACGAGGTGCAGCGTTGGCGTCCCCTGGCCGGAGACCTGCGGCGCGCCGGCCGTCTTGTGACCCGCCTATCTGGGGAACGAACTCTTCTCCTCGCAGCGCCCGGTCCACCAGCTCGACGGCCTTAGCGGTGGCGACAAGCCGTCGCCCCTCGGTCTGGTACACCGCCAGAATCGCGGCGACGCTGCTCGGCGGAAGGTCCCGGCCGAACTCGGCCCGTACGCCCCGGTAGCCCTGACGGGCGCCCTCGATGCACGCGGCCACGTGCTGGCGGGCCAGTGAGGCGAGAGCCGCCGGGTGCCGGAGGAGCACGCCGTGCAGCCGGTAGTCAGGCGGCACGACATCAAGCAGCCAGTTAACGGCGGTCTGCTCGAACCCTTCGGTCCCCGGCGGATGGACGCCGGCCGGCCAGCCGGTGGGGATATACGCTCCAGCCACGTCCTCCAGCCTACCGTGACTCGAACAAACATTCTAGTGATTATCGATGGCCGGGACCTGCGCTCCTGAGGTCGCCGGGCTTGCGGTCGGCTAGCCCGTCGTTGCGTTGGTCAGGTCCCGGTCCTCCAGTTCCCAGGCGTGGTCCAGCATGTGCCAGGCACAGCGTCGGATCAGGAACTGCAGCGGCCATGACCGGGCCGGCTCGCCGCGGGCGTGATGTTCGCGGATCCCGTCGACGAAATCCTCCCGGTAAGCCAGCAGGGCCTCGGTGTCGTCCCGCGTTTCCAGCGGTACCTTGACGCCGACCTTCGGCGCGAACTCATCGATTTCGGCGCCGTTCACGTGCCTGATGATCCGTCCCTTCTCCCAGCCGCCGCCCCGCGGACCCTTCCGCAGCTCGGCCGACACGCGCGCGGCCATGTCGTCGAACGTGCGCCAGGAGGCCCGGAGCAGCGCGACTTTCCGCTCGCACTCGGCATCGGTCATCGGCTCGTGCTCGGCCGCGGCCGGCCGGCCCGAGACGCCGTAGTAGTCGGTCATCCCGATCCCTTGGAGCTGCTCGACTACCTCGAAATCACCCGTGGCCGCGAACTGCGTGCCGAAGCCGGCCAGGTCGGCGACCCTGGCGTAGCGGGGCCGGTAGGAGGCGAGGACCGGCAGCACGTCGTGACCGATCCTGGCGCTCCGGTCCCACCCGGGCCAGTCGAAGGCACAGGCCACAACCCGCCTTTTCTTTCCGTGCTCGATCATCACGCGAACTGGACCGGCCATGCCGTCACGGTACGACGACCGCCTGGCGACCGCGAGGGTCTTGGCGGCAGTCGCGGCAGAACTGCAGCGCCTGCTCGTAATCGGGTGCAGTCACCACCAGCCGCAGCTCGCTCACCCCAGGTCTGTCGTTCATGGCTCGCCTCCGGTCCGGACGTGAACCTAAGGCCCAGAACTCCGGCGTTCACGACGTCCCACCGTGGTCAGTGGGCGAGAGTAACGGTGCCAGCGGTCACGCAGGGCGGCGGCCGTCAGCGCCAGCGCGGCCGAGGTGACGAAGTACCAGGCGATCGTCGCCGCGCCAGGCGTGGCCGGCGGGTCGGCCAGGATCCGCCTGGCTGGCGGGACGAAAGCGGCGAGCGCGATGGCGGCGATGGCGATCGGCACGGCCACCGCCCCGCCGAGATCGGCGTAGCGAGACCGGTCGGCGCAGGCGCCGGCGGCCACCGAGACCGCGCACCAACCCGTGAGCTGCGCGAGCAACGGAGAGACGGCAGGGTGCCCGGTGGCGCCGGGCGGGATGGTGTGCGACGTCACGCCAAGCTGCGCCCAGCAGGTGGCGGCGAGCACCGGGATCGCCAGCAGGATGTGACCGGCTGACGACAGCCACGCCGGCGCCGGAGCCGCCTCGGCTACGGACTGCACTGGGGCCCGGACCACGAACCCGACAGCCGCGACGGCGGGCAGGAAGCAGAACCGGACGGTGGTCTGGCTCAGTGAGTAGTGCGACTTGTCGGCGAAGTACGCCAACGCCGCCAGCAACAGGGTCCCCGCCGCGCAGCTGCCGATCAGCGCAGCCCACGGCATGGTCCGCGTGACGTGAGGGGCAAGCAGGGGTAGCACGCGCAGCCGCTGCAGGCCTGGCCGCGGTGTCCGCGGGACTAGGATCACCCGGTGCACAGCGGGCTGCCAGGGGTGGGTGGCGGGCCGGTA
>JASHUE010000003.1:0-3254 GCA_030040195.1 Streptosporangiaceae bacterium
GTGGATTGTCGACAAGACCAGATCGGCGGGCCTGCATACCGGGCAGTATCTGGCCGCGAGCATTCCGGCCGCGGACAAATTCGTCGATGCTCCTTCCGCGGCAATACGCGAGGAATTCCTGCCGGTTCTGGAGCGGCTGTTCCCGGCGGCCGCCTTTGCGCGAGTAGAGGACTTCTTCGTCACCAGGGAGCGCAGCGCAACGTTCCGCCCGGTGCCAGGTTCAGCCGCATTCCGGCCCGATCAGATGACGAACCTGCCTGGATTCGCGCTGGCTGGTGCGTGGACGAAGACGGGCTGGCCCGACACGATGGAAGGCGCTGTACGCAGCGGTCTTCGTGCCGCCGAATGCGTGCTGCGCGCGCTCATGCCATCCGAGGCGAACGCGGCCGAACTCCACGAGCCGCAGCCGCGGATGGTGGTCCCGGGGACGAGCCGCGCCGTGGTGCAGGTCGGCGCGTCTGAGACTGCCAACGTGACTGCCGAGACGGCGGGAGGTGCCGAGCCCGTCGCGAGTAGCGAGCCAGCCGAGCGGGTCAAGGCGGCCGATGTGACCATAGCTGCGGACGTGACCAAGGCAGCTGAGCAAGTCAAGGCGGCTGAGCGGGTCAAGGCGGCTGAGCAGGCTGAGTCGGCCGGGATTTCTGGGCCAACGGAGGGCGCGGAGTCGCCGCACGGGTCCAGCCCCTTGGCGCCGGATGCAGTCGCCGGGAAGAGTGTGCGGGGCGCGGGCGGCAAGCCGGCCGGGAAGGGCACGGTCGCGGGGAAGGGCACCGGGAAGGGCACGGGCGCGGGGAAGCGCACCGGCGCCGCAAGCGGGGTGCCCGCTGCGAACGGGGCACCCACGGCCCGCGCCAAACGCGCGGCCAGCGCGCGGAGGCCAGGGATCGAGGAGCCGGTCCCGCTGACCGCGCCTGACGCCATCCCGGAACGCGCCAAAGCAGCAGGGCAGTGACGGTCGCTCCGCCGTCCGCTGCGCAGCAGCGGGCATTGTGCATGGCTGCGCTCGAGCGGGCCCGGCGGCATGTGCTGGAACAGCAGGACTCGTCTGGGTGCTGGCGCTCCGGCGAATGCGAAGAGGTCGGCACGGATGCCGAGGACCTGCTGTACCGCGAGTTCGCTGGGATCAGAACCGACGACCTGACGGCCGCGGTCGCGCGCTGGATCAAGTCCAGGCAGCAAGCGGATGGCAGCTGGCGCGGCCGTCAGGGCGGCGGCGACCTGACCGCGTCCGTGCTCGCGTACGCGGCGCTGCGCCTGGCCGGCGATTCGCCCGACGCCTACCACATGGCCCTCGCCGCGGGCTGGATCCGCGACGCGGGCGGCCTCGCGTCGGTCGGTCTACGGGC
This sequence comes from Streptosporangiaceae bacterium, assembly GCA_030040195.1. GTDB lineage: Bacteria > Actinomycetota > Actinomycetes > Streptosporangiales > Streptosporangiaceae > JAJYUU01. The sequence continues at coordinate 1,347 of JASHUE010000003.1, forward strand.
TCAGGTCTGGCTTGCCGCCCTGGGGCAGGCCGAGTGGCAGGACCTCCCCGTTCCCCCGCCGGAAGCCGTCTACCTGCCACCGTCCTATCCGATGCGACTGGCCGGCCAGCCCGAGTGGGGGAGACTTACGCTCATTCCGCTCGCTGTCCTGGGCGCGATGCGCCCAGTTCGCGGGCTCTCCTTCAGGCTGACCGAACTCGAGGTCGCGGCCGGGCAGGGGCCGCGGGGTGGGTCGCCGGCGAAGGTGAGCGGACTTGCCAGGCTCGACCGTGGCCTCCAGGCTTACCGGCCGAGCTGGCATGTCGCTCCGCTCGGCGCTGCCCGCGCCGCGGCGCTCCGCAAATGCGGCGACTGGATCGTCGAGGCCCAGTCTCCGGATGGATCCTGGCGAGGCAGCAGGTCCGGGTTGCTGTACTCGATGATGGCCCTCGAGCTTCTCGGCCGCCGTCGCGCCGATCCCGCGCTGAGACGCGGGCTGGCCGCACTCGACGCAGCCTGCAAATGGGAGGAAGGCACCCCTGCGGTACGTCGGCTTGGGACCCGGCCGCCGTCGGCCACGAGAACGGCGCTGGCGGTGTCTGCTCTCGCCGACGCGGGACTGGCCCGCGACCACCGCGCGCTGGTCGCTGCGGCGGTCTGGCTCATCGAGGAGGAACTCAGCATCCGTTCGAGGCGGCTCGCCGGCCGCTACGAGCCGTCTCCGGGACAGGCTTCTCGGTCATTCGGTGTGCCCGCCGTAGTCGAGGAGACGGCCGCGGTGGTGCTGGCCCTGCGCAGCGTGAGTATGGCGGCGGCGTCGGGGCGACTGCCGACGACGACGTTCGCGCTGCGCTGGCTGGCGGGCTTGCAGCGCAAGGATGGCGGCTGGGGACGACTGGCCTCTTGGCCCGGCAGCCCGCTGGTCACCAAGCTTCCGCTATTCGACCTGGGGGAGCAGGAGGACGCATCGTCGCCGGAGGTGACGGCCTACGCGGTGCGGGCGCTCGCGGAAGCCGGGCAGCCGGGTTCTCCGGCGATCAGGCGAGGCGTCGCCTGGATGCTGCGGGCTCAGTCCCCGGATGGCTCATGGCCGGCCGAGCACGGAACCGGCGACCTGCTGGTGACCGCAGCGGTGGTTCCGGCCCTGATCGCGGCCGGCGTCCTCGCGGGGAAGCCGCCGATCGTGCGTGCCGTCGGGTGGCTGCTGGAGCAGCAGAACACCGACGGCGGCTGGGGGTACCCATTGCCCGGCCGTACCCGAGGGCCGGACGGCCCTGGGCCCTCGGCGCCGCTGCCGACCGCCCGCGTGCTGGTGGCATTGCTGGCCGTCGGCGGTCAGGCGGCGATGGATGCGGCCGAGCGCGCGGCGACCTTCCTCGTGACATCGCAGCGCCCCGACGGTACCTGGCCGGACGCGCGGCCGGGTCCGGCCGACCCCCCGGTGACGCGCGGCCATAAGCCGCGGCTGACCGAGGACTGCGGGGCCGCGGCCACGGGCGACGCGCTGGAGGTCGACACCGCCGCCCTGAGTGCCCTCGGGCAGTACCTGGCGAGGGGCGGCTCATGAGCGTCTGACCGGACGGCCTCCGGGCGGACGACGATCTGCCAGGGCCGGGCCATGGGGTTAGTTCGCAGAGCCTTTTCAGCATCCGCTCAGGAACATGGGCCAACATCAGTAGCGCTCAAGCCGACTGGCTTGTTGTGGGCATGGCCCCCTATAGCTTGGTTATGCCCTCACTATCGATCTCACGGTGCGAGGAGTACGGATGTTCGGTGTCTACCTGAGGCGCGAACTGCGCCGGCGCGCCCGGCAGGCCAGCATCATCGCGATTGGCCTGGCGCTCGGTATCGGCCTGGTCATAACCGTCACGGCGCTGTCCGCAGGCGTGAAGGACGCGCAGAGCGACGTGCTGCACTCGCTGTATGGGC